>NZ_JBHVEE010000061.1:0-54763 GCF_042802415.1 Streptomyces sp. NPDC057486
GGACGAACCGGTGCCGCTGCCCGCACGGACATGGCGCCAGCACCCACGCGCACCCACGGCACAGCTCCACCCAGCCGTGCCCGGTCGAGTTCGACTCCAGCGGTCTCTCGTCCCCACAGGCGGGGCAGCCGGGGAGATCGGCGCCGTCCAGAATCGCGTTCTGTCGCCGGACGTACTCGGGCAGCCGCAGCGACGGATGGCGAAACGGGTCTTCGTACCAGGCGCGGTTCGGGCCCTCCCACCAGCTCCGCAGCCACCACGGTCGCGGGTTCACTACAGCCCGCCGTCCGGCCCGCTTCTCTGCCCGGCGTTGCGCGGCGTACTCCTCCGCCCGCGCGAGCCACAGCACCCGCGCCTCATGCAGTTCCTCCACCGCCCGCACCAGGGCGTCCGGGTCCGCCTCCAGCTGCCGGGGGATCGCGGCGCTGAGCGTGAGGTGGTGGTACGTCGCCCGGAAGCCGTATGGCGCGAAGAGGGTGATGCAGGTCCGCAGCGCGCTGTGCCGACGGCGAAGGGAGAGGCGGGCGTCGTGCACGCGCGTTCGGTGGGTCAGGAAGCTGGTCATTGTGTAGGCCTCAGGTCCAGTGCCCGTGCCAGAGCGGCGATGACGGCGGCGGCGTGTGTCGGCAGGTGTTGTTCGGCCCAGGTTCCGGCGAGGCTAAGGAAGTCCTGCAAGTCCTGCAAGTCCTGCTGGGCACCGGCCACGAGCGCGCGTACCTCGTCTAATGGCAGCTCGAACACCGGACTGCCGTCCTTTGCGTGGGCGTCGAGAGTCAGCCGGACGGTGTCGCCGACGCGTTCGGCCACCGAGGAGGGATCGTGGCCGAAGTAGGAGCAGCCGGTGCCGTCGAGCGCCTCCAGCCAGTCCCGCCAGGTTTCCAGGCCGCTGCAGCAACCCGGCTCGACGAAGACGGTGTCGGTGGTGTTGTCGGTCACCCGGAACCCGCCGGCGGCAAACAGGTCTGGCATGGTGAGCAGCCCGTGCAGGAATGTGCCGAGCGGGTCGGTCGGGCACTGCCCGTGCTCCTCCTCCGGCTCGAAGTCGTTGCAGTCGGCGATCCGCATAACCGCCGTGCCGACCTCCGCCGGAGTCAGCTCCCCGTTCAGCACGAGGTAGCCATATGACTCGTGCTCGCCAACCGGCCAGAGCGCGAAGTCGTCGGCAGCGGAGATCTCCAGAACGGGTTGCATCACAATCACATGGGGATGATTCCGGACCCACTGCTACACCGCCACGGGCTTTCAGCTGCTGCATCGGGCTCGGAGCGGGCCTGCTACCTGGGCAGTTTCGCGGTGCGCTCCGGGCAGGCGGCGCCGACATAGCGCATGGCGGTCTGCGCGGTGACTCTCCGCGGCGCCAGGTGCTGGTGAGCGGGTCGCGCTGGGCCTGGACGAGGCGGCGGCGCAGGAGGGTGGTGTGCAGGGTCCATCCGGCCAGCGGGACGGCCATGGCAGTGATGTGGAGCGTCTTCCTCGGTAACGCGAGCGTGGTCATACTGGTGGCTTCCTCTCGTAGCGCTACGGGATGGGAAGCCCGGAACAGGCGGCGAACTGGTGATTCCCGGCGGCTGTTCCGGGCATCGTGCTGTGCGGGGTTCAGGCGGCCAGCTGGTGGCCGGCGGCCGGGGGAGCGATGTAGCTGTGCGGGTCGGCGGGGGTCCCGTCGTGGCATTCCAGGCAGCTGTTGAGCGCGGTCGTATTGGCGGAGTGCACTTGTTCCGTAGTCGCGCTATTCCGGTGACAGGTCACCGTAGGAGCCGAAGATGTGCGGGTGGGCATGACGAGCCCCGTAGGTTGTCGTCTCTCCTGGGACGAGCAGCGCAAAGAACGGGCTGGCCTAGTTGCGCACCAGCGAGGCAGGATCGGCCGTGTGATACGTCATCCCCCCGACGATGCCGAGCTGCTCGCCCCGGGTTCGCCGCTATGTCACGCCCGAGCGGCGCTACCTGAAGCTCGGCGGCAGCTTGCTACGCATGCGAAGTCCTGAGTACGACCGATTCATGCGAGATCTCTGCGAGGACGCGGGACTCATCACCGCGGATGAGATCTCCACTCTTCTTGAGGGCGGCTGGCGGGAACGGAGGACTGCGGCATGGCTCGTGGCTGTCTCCCGCCGGACCGAGTTCCGCGAGCGCCTCGGAGAACTCCTCCTGGCCAGCGAGGTTTGCTGTGCTGGGCTGGCCTATTGCGTGGCCCTGGCCAGTTTCGGAACGGCGCATGACGCTGATCTGCTCGCCGCCTACCTTGATCGCTACCTTTGCCGCCCCGACCTCGCGTACGACCAGACCGTAGTCATGGGCGCTCTCCTGTTCATCGACCTGAATCTCAAAGGCGACCAGGCTTCCCGCTTCCTGGGCCCGGGCGGTCTGTGGCAACAGTGGCTCCAGGAGGCGTCTCACATGCAGCCCAACCCGGACCCCAGCCCCTCCTTTTTGAGCCTCATTCGCCGACTTTGCGCCTTCGTCGACGAATGCGCTGAAGCAAGGTGACGGCCTCACTCCTCGTGTGGTCTCGCTGGCCCATAGTCCAAGCCACGGTGTCGTGCTCCGGAACTCAGTGTCCCCGAATGCTCTGGCGGGTGTGAAACCCGCTGGTCTCCGTGCGAGGCCGTGCGCGATGCTGAACACGTGATCGATCGAGAAACCGCGGTCCAGATCGTTGAAGAACAGCTGGAACGCGACTATGTGACGGACCGCTCGGTGTGCCCGGACCCGATGCGCATGGCCGTGGCGCAAGTAGAAGAGCACGAGCTGGTGTGGATCGTCTCCTGGACGTCCGAGGAGTACCTGCGCACCCGGAATCCGGACTTCATGCTGGCCGGAAACGGTCCTTTCCTGGTTGATCGACTCGACGGAAGTCTGCACCAGATCGGCGTCGTCTCTGCGGTAACCGATGGGTGGCAGGCTGACTACAGAACCCGCATCCGAGGGCAGGCGGTGCGGACTCCGGTGGATGATCTAGACGATGAGGTTCGTGCTGTGGCGGCTGCTCGGGGGCGGATCCATGCCATGCACGCTCTGCGTCAGAAACTGCCGGTGCTGTCTCTTGCCGAGGTCATCGAGTACGTGGGCGCCTTGGAGGACGGCACCGTTCCGGATCACCTTGTAAGGGTCGCCACGAAAGAGCTGGTACCCCCTGTCAATCCGGTGCTTACTGCGAAGACCATCCGTGGGGCCGCCCGGAGCACCGGCTGACCTAAGGCGTCATCTCAATTGGTGAGTCTGCGGTAGCAGATGAGGGTGCAGGCGATGCTCGTGAAGGCCAGGAAGTGCTCGGCCTTGCGCTCGTAGCGGCGGTGGAGTCGAGTCGACGGCATCCGGCAAGCCAGGACATGGTGCGCTCGATGGTCCACCGATGCCGACCGAGTCGCTGTGAGGTCTCGACGCCCTTGCGGGCAATGCGGTGCTTGGTTTGGCCGACCAAAGACCCCCGTACATCCCCAAGGCGATACAGAATGGGGGGAGGCTCTATCGGAGGGGCTGGATCGAGGTCACCGGCTCCGGCGACCGAGCAGAGCCACAGCGGCAACACCGTCTTCTCTCAGGTTGTGGTGCACTACCTCGGTGCCACCGATCCGATGCCGGACCGGTTCGACATAACCTGGAACAGTTTGAGTCGCCCAGCGGTTCAGTGCCGGTCTACAACACCCCATAGAGCGCTACCGGGGGCGTGTCGTACATCTGGCACACCCCCGGTCCAAGCCTCCGATCGGAATGTGAAGAGAATGTGGATTGAGCGAATCGCTGAGGCCATGCACTGGGAGCCGGCTCGGCTAGAAATTTCCTGGAACAGCGTTGAGGAAGAGCTCGGTACGGCACTGCCCGAGGACTACAAAAAGCTTGCCGAGACGTTTGGCAAGGGGGAATTCTCGGAGTTCATGCGTATCCTTACTGTCGATGCCACGAGGCAGTTCGACCTGGTCAGGATCTGGAAGACGTTCCTCGACGGCGGCCCGGAGAACGGGCCCGATCCCGCCTTCAAGCCCTACCGGATGTACCAGCCCGGTCAGCGCGGTCTCATTCCCTGGGCGTTCGGTGAGATGAAGTGCAGCTACTTCTGGCTGGCAGCCGCCGAGGAGGATCCGGCGAACTGGACCATCGTCACGCAGGGCGACCCGTATCCCTGGCAAGAAGTGAGCATGTCCACCAGCGAGTTCGTCTACCGCGTACTGACGGATACCGAGTTCGAGCCGTTCTCGATCGCGAGACGGATGCCGGAGCCCGACTTCCACCCGATGGATTGAGCCGGGCGCGGCTCGATTGCGACGGCGTTTGATGACCTGTCTCACTCAACCTGAGCAGCTGGCTTCTGGCGGCTATGTGTCATCGCTGCGACGGTGCGCGTGCCAGAGGCGTCTGAGGGCTTCGAGCTCGGTTCGAGGGAAGTGCTCGCCCCATTTGCTGTGATAGCCGCTCTCGCCGTAGGACCGAACCACTTCGTCGAAGCAGCGAATCACAGCTCGGACGAGTGCGTCGATGGGGAGCTGGGCCGACCAGATCTCGGTGCCCTTGTTGTCGTGGTCGCTGCCATGACGCAGTTCCAGCATGCGGACCCAGACGTCCTCGCCTTCGCGATAGAAGATCCAGCGGTAGGCCGTTGGTTCGGCTTCGAACTGCGCGCGGTTCTCCGCCTCGCCAGCGACGAGCCGGGCCACGGCCGTCAGAAAGTCCTCGGGCGCGCTGCTGATGTAGGACGCGGTGAGCTCTGCTTTAGCCTGCTGGTCCTCAACAGTGCAGTCAGCCCACCCATGTGCCCCTAGGGTCCAGGTGATGCGCACGCTGGATGTCACTGCGACTCCTCGGCGAGGAGCTGCTGGATATCGGCTGCCAGGGAGGACATCTGTTCTCCGGCCTCCAACCAGATGGTGACCGAAGCGGTCCATCCTCCCGCGACGTCCGGCCAGGGGCGCAACGTCCACGTCAGTCCGATGCGGCCGCCGGACCGAAAGACGGCCGACACCGCCAAATCCCCGTCATATGTCTGCCAGGTCCGCTCGCCCTCCCAGCCCCGATAATCTGCGGCCAGCTCGGCGAGGAAGGCCGCGAGATCGGCGTCCCAGATCCAGGCCACGACCTCGTCGACACGCGCGGTAAAGCCGGGAGCCCAGGCCTCGACCATGTACTGCACGCAGCCTTCGTCGAACGGCTGCGTTTCGCTGAGCCGCACCCCGACGGCCGCGTTGTCCAGGGAGCGGATGGTCACGCCGGGCTTGTCGTCGATGGCGCCGTCCGGGGAGGTCATGGGCGAACGCTAGGCCAGCACCAGGCACGACGTCATTCGGATTCATCGGTGGTCGCGGTGGTTCAGGTTGAGAGAGACGGTCGGCAGATAGCCAAGGACGACTGAGAACTCGCGCAGATAGGCGTGCTGGGCCACCCCGGGAGTAGAACAGGCACAGGACCTAGCGATCATGGAGTTGCGACGCTCTGTGATCACTGGGAGACCTGTGCCTGCACTGCCATCATGGCTGACTGAACCTGACATGTCGATCAAGGGAGATGGCGGGATGCACTGCACTGGCCGGGAGCTGCAGTGAGCTGTGAGCGGGGTGGAAGGTGCTGGTGTGTCCGGGCGTCACAGCGTCGTATGACCTGATTCCGTAGCGGCTGCCTTGACCTTCGGCGGCCAGTGCTGGAGCACCGCCTTCACAGCGTGCGCGGCCCCGGCGATCTGGGCACCCAGGGAGGGGTTGCTGTTGCGCTGCCGGAACGCGGTATCCAGCTCCAGGACCGCGGCGGCCAGCACCCCCAGCTGTCGCAGCTGGGTGAGGAGTTGGGCACGGGCGTACTCGCCGCGACCGGCGGCGATCACCAGGGCGCGCCATTGCAGGGCCTCCAGCTTCAGCTCCAGATCCGACTTGTCGACGAAGTCGCCGTCGTCGATCGCGCGGCAGCGAAGGATCGCCTTGCATCCCTGCAGCACCTGAACCGCCAGCTCTCCCTCTGGGCTGTCCAGGTCCCGCCGGATCACGTAGCTGTGGTGCAGGCGGCGCAGCACCTCCGCCTTGGAGGTCATGGCGCGCACCACCGCCTTTCCCCGGCTGGGCACGGCGTCGTTCCACATCGGCGCGTTCTCGAAAGGATTGCCGCGCCCGTACCGGACCCGGTGCAGAGAGTTCCACCGCTCGTAGGGCAGGTCCGGGTCGAACATCACCGGGTCCTCGTCCAGGCGCCGCGCGTAGTCCGGCAGATACAGCTCCACCAGCTCGTTGAGCGCCGTCCCGGACTCGGAGACCGCGCTCTTCGCCAGCGGTACGGCGTCCTGCACCTCGGGCTCGTTGCGGTGCGCCGGGGAATCCTCGACGGCTTCCGCGTCCAGGCGTGCCAGCACGTCGTTCGTCAGCACCCGGGCCGCCGCCGACAACTCCCGCGCCCGTACGGCATCCGGATGCCCGGCCGCCGCCTCCAGCAGCCCCGCGGCCATCCGTCGCAACCCCCGGGTCAGCTCCTCGACCCGCGCGTCGACATCCTGCTCACTCATGTGTTCCCCCCTCGTACGGCTGCGGGAAGTGTGCCAGAGGAAGACACGGCATCCCGTGCTGGCCCAGATCTGTGCGGTTCCGATTTCGGCATAGGAGCGCGAGGCAGGTACGGAATTCCCCGTCAGCAGCAGGCTGCGGCGGCGACGGAGACCGTTAACGCCGTTAATACCCCGCGCCAGCGTTCACCGCGCCGGGTGCTGTCTCAGGGGCCTGGTCCGGAAACCGTTAACGCCGTTAATACCTCGGTGCCGGAGCCGGCGCGGGAAGGATCTTCGGGGTCGACCGTTAACGCCGTTAATAGCGGGGAGGCTACGGCTGCCGCACCGGAGCTCGTGCTGATCCCCACGGCGTCCCCGTCAGAGGTCGTCGACGCACTGGTCGCTCACCTCTCTGCGACGGACCTGGCGGCGGTCGCAGAGCTACTCCTAGATCGGATCAGCGACGACCACAGCAGCTCGGCCGTCCAGAAAGCAGCTGCGGTCTGACTGCTTCTCAGCGCAAACAAGGTGGCTCCGCCTGGGATCGCCCGGGCGCGGCAATGACCACAGCAGCCCGGCTACGGATGGCGCGACAGTGATCTGACTGCCGGAGAACAAAAAAAGCGGCCCCTGCCCCCAGTAATTCCGGGGGCAGGGGCCGCTTCGTGGTCAGGGCGCGGGGGTGGCGAGGGTGTCGTAGACGCGGCGGGCGGCGGCCTCATTGGCATCTGCGTAGCAGGTGCCCCAGCCGCAGTGTGCGCCGGTGTCGAGCTCGGTGAGGTAGGTGCCGAGCTCGGTGCCGGACAGTGTGATCCGGATGAGGCCACGGGTACCGCGCTCGCCGTCGGCGGGCCGGGTCTTGTGCCCGTCCAGGCTCGCGGGCCGGGTAGTGCTCCACAGCCCCTTGGTCAGGACAAGGTCCATGCTGCCGATCCCGGCAGCCTTCTTCAGCCGTACCTCGTGCTGGGGCGGGGACTGAGTGTCGATACCGCATCCGGTGAGGGTGAGAGCCGCTGCCAGAGCTAGGACGGCGAGAGCGGGTCGAGCGCGCATGGGCGGATGGCCTCTGTCTTGGCGTCGAGTAGTGGAACTCAGCTCCCGGCGGTTTCTGGGCTGAGTGATCCTGCCCAGGGGTGCCGGGCGATCAAGGGGGCGCACTGAAGTGACCGCGGGTGTGCGGTTCGGGAATCACTCGTGCGTGCCGCGTCAGAAAGACGGTGTGCAAGGGTGGGCGCGCCCGGGGTGGGCGGCTGGCGCATGGGCCGGATACGGAACGGTCACCCCGGGCTTGGCTTCGTTGTTCAGGCGTGGTCGTCGTCGCGCTTGCGCCTGGGCTGGGCGTCGGACACGAACCGGGTCTCGCCCGGGTGCTTCGCATTCCATGCCTCGGCACAGACCTTGTGTGCGGCCTCCCCGGCGTGGGAGCGCAGCGGGGTGGGGTTTCCGCAGAGCACGCATGGGGTGTCGCGGCGGAAATGAAGGCTGGCCCGCCAGTCGAGGAGCATTGGCTGGCCTGGCCCGGTCATCGCCCGGTGGTGGTGCGAATCATGGTGCCGGGGCGTCCCTGCCGACGGCCGTTGACACTGGGCATGTGAGCGTGGTCTGGGCGGGCATGGACGACGACACCGGCGTGCTTGCCCTCGTACATGGCCGTGTCGGCCGCGCGCATCAGTGTCGGCAGGTCGGTGGTGCCGATCGCGGCCGGGGTGGCGGCACCGAGGGAGACCGTGAGCGGCAGCCGTCCGTCGCCGTAGGGGACCGGGCGGGTCATGAGGCGGGCCAGGTGGTCCAGGCGCAGTTCCTGGTGCCGGGGTTCGATGGGGGTGAGGGCGGCGAACTCGTCGCCTCCGAGGCGGCCTGCGACGCCGTGGCGTCCGGCCCATTCGGTCAGGCGGCTGCCGATCGCGGCGAGTGCGGTGTCACCGGCGGCGTGTCCGTGGTGGTCGTTGAGCTGTTTGAAGTGGTCAGCGTCCGAAACGCGCGGGTTCGCGGATTCTGGGACTGGTGTGACGACGAACCCGGCCGCCTGCCCACCGCTGGAGGCGGCTCGGGGAGCGGGTTCCACTGGCCAATAAGCACTGGGCCGGCCAGTTGAAGATCCGTATCTTGGCCGCATGGTGGATGAGGGAGAGCCGAGACTCTTTGTGAACCGGTGGGGCGACACATCGGACCCGGCATCTGTAGGACGCGCTTCCTACCGTGATGAGTGCGTGTGCTTCGACCAGGCCAAGCCGCATCCGCGAGCCCGTGTCGGTTTCCACGCCGAACGCCAGGACACCTCGACCGCTGGGTGGCGACATCTGCTGGAGTTGATCGATGAGGCGGCGGAAGATGGGCGGGAGGAGTTCCGACCTCTGGTCGAACTCAGTGCCGAGGAGCGCCGACAGGTCGTCACTCTGCCGACGAGCATCGCCAAACTGACGGCGGTCAAGCACTTCGTGCTCTACGGCAGCAACCTGGTCCGAATACCGCCCGAGATCGGCGCAATGACCAGCCTGGAGGAGCTCACCCCCTACACCTCGTACCGGCTGCACTGGTTCCCCTACGAGATCACCAGATGCTCAAAGCTGGTCCGCAGCACGGTGAGCACCCGCGCACTGTTCGGGAACTACAAGCTCCGTCCTCCCTTCCCTCGACTACAGCCACCGCGAGACTCCGTTGCTGATCTCGACCTGTCAGCGCTTGATGCCCGGCGCTGGGGTACCACGGCCATCCGAGGGTGCAGTGTCTGCGATCGGCCGATCAAGCAGGGTGGGCTCCACCAAGTGTGGATCTCGCTGCGGGTGGCCACCGATGTCCTGCCTCTCCTGGTCAATGCCTGCTCAGCAGCTTGCGTTTCCGCCCTGCCCTCCGGCGCCGAGGGCTACGTGCAGCTGCCGCATACAGGCGGCAGGGTCGAGCAGCCGCCGTCCGACTGGGATTAATCGGACGGTGTCGGGCTCGGAAAGTCATCGCCGCAGGTGGCAGCGGTAGCGCGACATCGGCTCGCAGCATGTCCAGGTGATCGTTTCGATGCTGTACAAGGTGACGCGCAAGCTGCTGTCCATCCCCCAGGTGCTGCTACGCCGCGACACCGCCAAGGACGCGGAGCTGCTCGTGCTCAGGCACGAGAACGCGGTGCTGCGTCGCCACCTTGTCGGCCCGGTCCGCTATGACCCGGAGGATCGGTTCTGGCTGGCAGCGCTGTCAAGCCTGATACCCCGTCACCGGTGGCAGGCGGTCTTCCCGGTCGCTCCCGGCACGCTGCTGGCCTGGCATCGCCGACTCATCGCGGCGAAGTGGGACTACAGCGCGCGGCGCACCCGCACCGGGCGGCCGCCAACCAGAGCGGCGCTCAAGAACCTGATTCTGCAGCTCGCTCGAGAGAACGCAAGGTGGGGCCACAGGCGGATCCAGGGCGAGCTCGCCCGCCTCGGGCATCCGATCGCCGCATCCACGGTGTGGGAGATCCTCCACGCGGCGGGCATCGACCCGGCCCCGCGTCGCACCGGCCCGACCTGGCGCGAGTTCCTCACGGCCCAGGCCGAGGGCATCATCGCCGTCGACTTCTTCCATCTCGATACGGTGCTCGGCCGGCGCCTGTACGCGCTGGCGTTCCTCGAGCACGGTACCCGTCGCCTGCACATCGCCAGCGTCACCGCCCACCCCACCCGACAGTGGGCGGTGCAGCAGGCCCGGAACGTGGCCGCCGACCTTGGGAGGCGCATGGAGTCTCTGCGGTTCCTGCTGCGTGACCGCGACGGCAAGTACGGGCGGTCGTTCGACGCCGTCTTCGAGGCCGAGGAGATGGAGATCCTGAACAGCGCGCCGCGAGCTCCGCGGATGAACGCCCACTGCGAGCGCGTGATCGGCAGTATCCGGCGAGAGGCCCTGGACCATGTCCTCATCATGAACGAGGCCCACGCCCGGCAGGTCCTGGCCGCCTACCAGCGGCACTACAACGAGCACCGGCCGCATCGGGCCCGGAGCCAGCTACCGCCCGGCGCCCACGAGCAGCCGGCTACGGCACACGACGTCGAAGGCCACAGGCTCCTGCGCACCCGCGTCCTCGGCGGCGTCATCAACGAGTACCGGTACGCGGCTTGACCGGCAGCGATGACTTTCCGAGCCCCACAGGATGCTCTCCGGTGCGTCCTCGGTGACCGCGCGTGCCTGGACGCAGTGATTGCGCAGGAACAGCAGCACTTCGGACTGCTCTTCCTGGCTGAGGCCGTCGAACCATCCGATGCCGTCTGACATCGGGCGCAACCCCTGCGCGAGCTCGTTGAGCAGGACGTCGCGTTCGTTCATGACTGCCCCCCTTGGGACGGACGCTGTTCCGCAGCGGTGATCAGGATGCCGAGCAGCACCGCCAGGTCGGCCGCGCCTGCCGCGTGCCACCAGTCCGCGCCGGGCCACCACCTCGCGGCCCGTGCCGCCCTGCGGGGCGGTCCGTACGCCCTCGTGAACTGCTTCGCTGCCCGTCATGACACGCGGCTACCCGGGCTTGACCGCTCCACGCCGGGGGGACGTCCAGGCGGCGAGGCCGTCGAGGACCAGGCCCAGGCCGAGTTCAAAACCGCGGTCGTCGAGCTCGGCCAGGCCGGCGCCGGTGGCTGCGGCGCCGGTCAGGGAGTCGGCCAGGGCCGGGTAGTCGGGCCGGTACTCCCTGGCGGGGCGGGTGAATCCCGCGGTGAAGGTCTCCAGCGCCGAGCCGAGCACCAGGTAATCGATGGCGGCGGCGGCCTCGGCCGCGCGGCCCGGCGTGCAGCCCGCCCGGACCAGGGCTGCAAGCAGCGCGTCGTAGCCCCGCAGGGCCGGGGCTGCCTCGACCGCGCGCCGCGCTGCTGGGGCGATCGCGTTCGGGTGGCGCAGGTAGACCTGGCGGTAGCCGCGCGCGTAGGCCGTGATCCCCTCCCGCCAGTCGGGCCCATCGAGCGGGCTCAGATCGATCTCCTCGTTGATCAGCTCCGAGACCGCGTCGAGGACGTCGTCCTTGGACGCGACGTGGTGGTACAGGGAGGCGCCCCTGACCCCGAGCCGGTCGGCGAGCGTACGCATCTTCAGCGCCTGTGGGCCCTCCTCGTCGAGGAGTTCGAGGGCCGCGCGCGCGATGTTCCCGCGGCTGAGCAGCGGCTGGTTCGGTCGGCCCACGTGTGATCCCCCTCGTCATCGGCCGCCAGATTACCCGTACGGAGGGGCTTCCCAAGGGGTCCGGGCCGGGTTAGGGTCCCCGCATTCCCGCAACCTAACAACGTTAGATTTAGCTTCCGGGGCGCGTCGGCCGATCGGCGCGTCCCGCTTTGCGAGAGGTGAGCCATGCCCGACCTTGCCCCCGCACGCCCTGAACCGGGCGGCGCAGGTGCCGACACCGGCGCCGGAACCGGCCCCGATACCGATGCCGCCCGCTTGGCCGATCTCGGCTACACCCAGGAGCTGAGCCGCAGCCTCGGCATTCTGGGGAACATCGCCGTGGGCTTCGCGGTCGTCTCGCCTGTCGTCGCCCTGTACGCCGTCTCGATGGTCGGCACGATGATCGCCGGGCCCGCCTGGGTCTGGGCGCTGCCGATCGTGCTTCTCGGCCAGTGCCTGGTCGTGAACGTCTACTCCGAGCTGGCCTCCCAGTGGCCGCTCGCCGGCGGCCCGTACCAGTGGGGCCGACGGCTGCTCGGCCCGTCCTTCGGGTGGATGAGCGGCTGGGTGTGGCAGTTCGCCGTGATGTTCGGCAACACCACCGTCGCGTACCTGGCGGCCCCCTGGGCCTTCGCCCTCGTCGGCGCCACGCCCACGCCGGGCTCCCTGGTCGTGGTGGCCGCCGGGATCCTGCTCGGCTGCATGCTGGTGAACGCGTACGGGATCAGGATCCTGAGCTGGTTCGTCTCGCTCGGCATCGCCGCCGAGGCCATCGCCTCCGTTCTGGTCGGCTTCGCGCTGCTGCTGTTCTTCCGCGAGCACGGATTCGCGCTGTTCACCGAGACCCTCGGAGCCGAGGAGTTGTCCGGCGGATCGACTGTCGTGGCCTTCCTCGCCGTCCTGGCCGTCGCCGGCTGGGGCTTCATCGGATTCGACGCCTGCGTCTCAACCGCCGAGGAGACCAAGGACGCGGGCCGACAGGTGCCCCGCGCCATGTGGTGGGCGCTGCTCAGCGTCGGCCTCGTGGTCATCCTCAACGCGATGGCGGTCGCCCTCGCCCACCCCGCGCCGCAGGCCGTCGTCGCGGGCGAGGACCTCGACCCGGTGACCACCGCCGTCACCACGGCCTTCGGGTCCTGGTCCGACAAGCCCTTTGTGGCCGTGGTCCTGGTCGGATTCCTCGCCTGCGCCATGGCCTCCCAGGGTGGGGCCGCCCGCGGGGTCTACTCGCTGGCCCGCGACGGCGTCTTCCCCTTCTCCCGCCAGGTACGAAAGGTCAACCGCCGACAGGCCCCCATCGGGGGACTCGTCGCCTCGACCCTCGTCAGCTGTACGGGGCTGCTGCTCGGCCTGAACGCCACGGCGATCGGCAGCCTGATCGCCTTTGGGACCGCAGCCACCTTCCTGCCGTTCTTCCTGGTCAGTCTGGCCGCTCTGATCGCCCGCCTGCGGGGTACCTGGGTCCCCTCCGGTCACATCCGGCTGGGACGCAAGGGCACGTTCCTGAACGTGCTGGCCGTCCTGTGGACCGGTTTCGAGGTCGCCAACGTGTGTTGGCCGCGGGCCGTCCTCGCCCCGCCAGGAGCCCCCTGGTACCAGATCTGGGCGGGCCTGCTGGGAACCGGCGTGGTGATCACCGCCGGCTTGCTCTACCTGGGCGTGAAGAAGCCGCAGGACACGCTTCGCCCGGCCCAGGCCCGCGAGGAGCGCGGCCTGAGCGAGCGGCACGAGGACGAACCGGCGACCGAACCCGCCCCAGAGCGCCTCTGACCCTCCGCCACCCGCCCGCCCCTCCCCGGACAGTGTCGTCCGGCCCTCTCCATGGAGGGGCGACCCACCGAAGGAGTAATGCCAAGGCCCTGCCGCACATGTCCCGTCGCGGTTTCGGCGTCGCCGCCCTCACGGCCGCCGCTCTCCCGCTGCTCGGCCGCACCGCCTTCGCCGCCCCGAACGAGGACCCGCACCACGTGCCGGCCGAATGGGAGGCCCACACCGCCTGCGTGATGGCCTGGCCCTGGAACAGGCAGGTCGGCTGGGGCGGACTGCTCGCCGACGTCCAGGCCGAGATCGCCGGGATCGCCCGGACCATCGCCCGGTTCGAACCCGTGGTCATGGTCGCGGAACCGGGCCAGGCAGCGCGGGCGCGCACCCAGTGCGGCAGCACCGTCACGGTCATCGAGTACCCGGTCAACGACTGCTGGACCCGCGACACCGGCCCGATCTTCGCGGTCAACGCCGGGAATACCCACCGGATCGGCGGGGACTTCGCCTTCAATGGCTGGGGCAACAAGTACCCTTACGGCAAGGACGACTTCGTGCCCGTCGGCGTGTGCGCGTACCTGGGCGACCTCCGCAAGCCCGTTGACATGGTCCTGGAGGGCGGAGCCGTCCTCACCGACAGGCAGGGCACCCTCGTCACCACCGAGGAATGCCTACTCAACCCCAACCGGAACCCCAGCATGCCCCGCGCGCAGATCGAGGCCGCACTGCTCGCCGCGTACGGGGCCGGCAAGCTGATCTGGCTGCCGTACGGGCTCCACCACGACGACATCACCAACGGACACGTCGACCTCGTCGCCGCCTACCTGGGCCCCGCCAAGATCCTCCTCCACACCCAGCCCGACCCCACCAGCCCCAATCACGCCAGGATGGCCGCCAACAAGGCGGTCCTCGACGCAGCGACCGACGCCTGCGGCCGGCCCTTCCAGGTGGTGGAGATGCACCACCAGCCGCACTTCCGCCAGAACGGCCTGACCGTCGAGACCTTCAGCTACACCAACTACTACCTCACCAGTGGCAGCGTCGTCGTACCCATCGCGGGAGAGCCGGCGGACGCCCCCGCCCTCGCCCAGTTCGCCGGCCTCTTCCCCGGACGTGAGGTCGTCGGCATCCCGGCGCGAGTCCTGGCCTGGGGCGGCGGCGGCGTCCACTGCGTGACCCAGCACGTCCCGGCGGTATCAGTGGCTCTGGGCGAGGCCCGGTCCACGAAGGACCGGGCGGGCGGCGGTTACGGCCTCGACCCGGAGCGGATCTGGGTGACCGTCCACCACTCCGACACCGAGTCCGCGGGACCTGGTCGCCTGCATCGCCGAGCAGTTGGGCGCACCCCGCGCCGAACTGCCCGAGAAGATCGCGGGGCTGCTCGACCGGCTCAAGGTCGCCGACCGGGAGAACGCCCGCCTCAAGCAGCAGGCCACCATCGCCCGCGCCGTCGAACTCGCCGGGGGGGGGTGATCGACGTGGGCGGCGTCCAGGTCGTCACCGCCACCGCCGAGGGCGGCGCGGACGGGGCCCAGGCCCTGGCCATCGCCGTCCGTGACCGCTTCCCGCCGGCACTCCCGGAGCCGTCGGTATCGGCACGGGAGCGGGCGTGGTCGTCGTCGCGCTGAACAAGGCCGCCCGCGAGGCGGGCCTGAACGCGGCCTCGCTGGTCAAGCAGCTCCTCGGCGGACGTGGCGGCGGCTCCCCGGAGCTGGCCCAGGGCGGCGGACCGGCCGCCGGCCGCCTCGCCGACACCCTGGCGGAACTGCCCCGCGTGATCGGCGGCCGCTGATCCGGCGGTGGGGAGGGCGTGGCATCCGGCCACGCCCTCCCCACGTTGCGGGCGGTTGCTCGCTTCCGCCGCCGGCCGTCGCGATCCGCCCGGAGGATTCCGTCAGGTCACTCCGCCGGCAGGCGCGGCGTGCGCGGCGGCACCGTGCGCCGACTGCCGGTCTTCTCGAAGGCCGCCGCGAGGGACAGCAGGGCGTTGTCGTCGTAGGCGCGGCCCGCGAAGGTCAGCCCGACGGGCATGCCGGTGTCCGTCATGGTGCCCATGGGGACGGTCACGGTCGGGATGCCGAGGTGGCGGGGGACCAGGTTGCCGTTGGCGACCCAGACGCCGTTGCGCCAGCCGAGGTCGGCGGACGCCACGTCGACGTCCATGTCCGCGGGGCCCACGTCGGCCACCGCGGGGAAGACCACCGCGTCCAGGCCCAGTCCGTCCATCCACAGCTCCAGGTCGACGCGGCGCGTCTCCTCCAGCCCGCGCAGCCCCTGCTCAAGGTGCGGCATGTCGGCCAGGGACGCGTACGGGCGCTCGCGCACGAAGCGGGGGTACTCGCCGATCGTGTCGTCGAAGCCGTCGTACCGGTCGGGCAGTTCGCCCTCCTGCTTGGGCCAGATGCGGTCGCCGTCGACGTCGGCCAGGGTGGAGAGCGCCGGGTCGCCGTTGGCGCGCAGGAAGTCGTCCCAGGCCCAGGCGGACAGGTCCTCGATCTCGAAGGTGAGGTATTCGGGGCTGACCAGTCCGCGGGTGAGCAGCGAGGGTGCCCCGGGGCGGTCGGACTCGTAATTGGACACCACGGGGAAGTCGACCTCGACCACCTCGGCGCCGGCGGCCTCCAGGTCGCGGCGGGCGGCCTCCCACAGGGTGATCACCGAGGGGCGCGTGTCGATGCGCTGCCCGGTTTGGCCGCCAATGCCTCCGTCGGGGTTCGTTCCGGAAGCGGGGTCGGCGTTGATGTACATCCGGGGCACGCCGACGCGCTTGCCGACGAGCGCGGAGGCGGCGGCCTCGGCGTCGGCCGGTGCGAGGGCCGGGTAGGAGGCGGGGCGTACCTGCGACGCCGAGGGCAGCTCCACCCACGGCTGTGCGCGCCACAGGTCCCCGCGCGTGTGCGGGTCGTCGGCGACGATGACGTCGAGCAGTTCGAGCAGGTCGGCCATGGTGCGGGTGTGCGGGACCACGACGTCCATGGTCGGTACGAGCGGCCAGTTGCCGCGGACCGAGATCACGCCGCGGCTGGGGGTGTAGGCGCACAGCGCGTTGTTCGAGGCGGGGGCGCGGCCCGAGGACCAGGTCTCCTCGCCGAGGCCGAACGCGCCGAAGGACGCCGCCGTCGCCGTGCCGGAGCCATTGGAGGAGCCGGAGCCGTAGGCGCTGGTGAGCCAGTCGGCGCTGTACGGGCTCTCCGCGCGGCCGTACACGCCGCGCTGCATGCCGCCGTTCGCCATCGGCGGCATGTTGGTCAGGCCGATGAGGAGCGCGCCGCCCGCGCGCAGCCGCTCGATGGCGAAGGCGTCGCGCTGGGCGACGAGGTGCTCGAACGCCGGGGATCCGGACGCGGCTGTGAGCCCCTCGGCAAGGTAGCTGTCCTTGGCGGTGTACGGGATGCCGTCCAACGGGCCCAGTGTCTCGCCGCGGGCGCGGCGGGCGTCGGATGCCTCCGCTTCCGCCCGGGCGTGCGGGTTCATCACGACCATCGCGTTCAGAGCGGTGGTCGTACCGGGCCGGTCGTACCCATCGATCCGCGCGAGGTAGGCGTCGAGCAGCCCGACCGCGGTCGTCTCGCCCTTCTCCAGCGCTGCGCGCAGGTCGGCGATACAGGTCTCCACGACATCGAATCCGCGCGTCATGTGGGTGTCTCCTGGGTGGCGAGTAGGGCAGGCGGGCCGCTGGCCGTCGGGGCGGCCGCGCATAGCTGGCCGTCACACACCCCATCGAACTGACTAGATTTTCAGTCTAGACTAAGAGTCTAAACCGCCGGAACCTAGACTTGGGACCTGGATTTCCGGAACCGAAGGTGAGCTCATGCCGACGTCAGAGACCGGGCCTGTGCTGCCCGACCGCCTGCCCCCTTCGGAAGGCGTGATCGGGTCGGCGGGCGGCGAGACCGGCGCGGCCTCGCGGCCCGCGGCCCGGGTCCCGATCGACAGGAAGCGTCAGCCCAGCGGGGACGAGGCGCGGGAGCGGGCCATGCGGGCCGCCATCAGCGTCATCGCCGAGAAAGGCACGGCGGCCCTGCGGATGTCGGACATCGCCGCGCGGGCCGGCATGAGCACCGGGCACATCCTGTACCACTTCGGGAAGAAGGACCGGCTCCTGCTGGAAGTCCTCGTATGGAGCCAGGCGGACCTCTGGACCCGGTTCCAGCAGGCCGCCGGCCAGGCGGCGTCTCCTGCCGAGAAGCTGGACCTGTTTGTCCGCTTCTACCTGCCCCGCCATCAAGGCGACGAACGCTACGCACTGTGGACGCAGGTACTGGCCCAGCGCCACGACGAAGCGGGCCGACAGATCCTCACCGAACTGCTGGACGGCTGGGACGAACGCCTGGAAGCCATCCTTCGTGAGGGCCGGGACCTGGGACACTTCGCCGACGTGGACCTCCCCGAGTTCACCATCCGGGCTGTGGCCATGCTGAGCGGTCTCTCCGAGGACGTGATGTTCGGACGGTCCCGCTGGCAGCACATCTCCGCGCACGCGTTCGCCCTGACCGCCCTCGAACGAGAACTGCGTCCTGCCGGTCAGGGGTGACGACGGGAACCTGGTGACCGCGCGTCACCAGCGGAATAGATCCGGCGCTCTGGGAGATCACCCGTGAGTGCGGGGCGTCAGGCCCGCCGCGTGACGTCCTGCTCCACCAGGCGCTTGCGGGCCCGCCAGGCCGAGACGTCGGCGCGTGTGCCGCAGCGGTCGGGGCAGTAGCGCCGGGAGCGGTTGGTGGAGGTGTCGAGGTAGGCGTTGCGGCAGGCGGGGCCTGGCAGAGGCCGAGTCCGATTTGCGTCATGCGGGCCACTGTCCTGCGGTTTTCTTTAACCTGTTTCCTGTTGACATGTTTCCGATGACGCACCACGTGGAGTGCGTGGCGATTCTGGAGCCTGCCCAGAAGGGCCTCTGACCTGCGGTTATTCTCGCTCCTCAGGTTTCGGGGGGTTGGGCCGACCTGTTTTCAGGGATGCACGACGTGGAACGCGGACAGTACGTCTGACCTGCGGCTTCGTGCGGCGGCGCGCGGGATGACGGATGCGTTGCCCTGACTTTTCAGGACGGGTGGGGAGCCGCCCCGACGCTCGTTTGACGCTGTTTCCGAGGGGGCGTCAGGTGTGCCGGTCTGGTGTTCCGCAGGTGATACCGGTCTGGTGTTCCGCAGGTGATAGGGGGAGTGACCGCTTCTCTCACCGCCGTGGCCCGCCCCCATGTGAGGCGGGCATCCCGTTCTTCGCTTCACCCGGTGCGGCGGTCGATCGCGTACGCGCTCAGCAAGCCGTGGCCGATGCGCTGGGCGGTCGTGCAGCAGGGCGAATTGCGCGAGTGCGGCGGGGCGGGTGGCGTGGGCCGGGGGCGCAGAGGTGAGGGCGAGCGCAGCGCCGGCGCCTGCGCTGAAGGCGGTCCTGCGTGAGCGGCTGCGGCCACGGCGAGAAGGATGATTCCCGAGGCGACAAGTCTGCCGGGGGCCGGTGACAGGCGTCTCATCGCGGCCACAACCGTTCCATGCGGTGGGAGGGTGTCAGCCGACCGGCTCGCCGGGCTGGTCGTGTGTGGCGCAGTGGATACCACCGCCTCCGGAGGCGATGGTGTCGATCACGACCGGCACGATGTCGCGCTTCGGGAAGTGTTCCTGGAGAATTCCCCGGGCCCTGTCGTCGGCCTTCCGGTCACCGAACCGAGGCATGAACACCGAGTCGTTGGCCACGTAGAAGTTGGCGTACGTCGACACGAAGTCGTCACCCTCGCCCGTGATCCTGTCGAGGTCGGGCTGCGGCAGGTCGATCACTTGGAAGCGCCGACCACGGGCATCGGTCGCCTTGTTCAGCACCGACCTGGCCTGGTCGGCCGCGCGCGACCAGGAGTCCGGGAGCGTATCGGGGAACGCCTGGTCCAGCAGAACCACGCCCGGAGCGGTGAACCGGACGAGGCTGTCCACGTGGGCGTCTGTGATGTCCTGGCCGCGTACGCCCTTCAGCCACACCACCTTCCCGACACCCAGGGTCTCCTTCAGGTCGGCCTCGATGTCGTCCCTGCTCATGCCCGGGTTGCGGTTCTTGTTGACGATCGAACTCTCGGTGATCAGCAGGGTGCCCTCGCCGTCGGTCTCGAAGGAGCCGCCCTCGGCGACGAGGGGGGCTTGCGCGCGTGGGATCCTGTATTTGGACAGGAGGGTCCGGCCGACGCGGGCATCGTTCGTGTGCTCCTGCTTGCGGCCCCAGCCGTTGAAGTTGATGTCGACCCCGACGACTTCGCCGTCCTCCTCGACGAACACCGGTATTGTGTCGCGGGCCCACAGGTCGTCGACCGTGAGAGGGATGACCTCGACCTGCGAGCCGCAGGCCCGTTGGGCGGCCTTCTGCTGGTCGGGCCTGGCCATCATGACGACGTACTCGTAGTCCGCGACGGCGCGGGCGATGCGGGCGATGTCCTCGCGGACGTGCGGCAGGTCCTCTCCCCACACCGATTCCAGAGCGGGCCACGACATGAAGGTGCGTGCGTGGCTGTCCCACTCCGCGCCGAACCGGCGCTCTCTCTGGGCCGTGCGACCCGAGCCGGTGCCGGAGGTTCCGGAGTATGCCGAGTTGCTCGGGCCGCAGGCCGCGGCCCCGAAGGCGAGTGCGCCGAGCCCGGCGAGGGATCGGAGAGCTGTGCGGCGGGTGGGGGGAAGGTGGGACACGATGTGCTCCGATCGTGGACACATAAGGCTATCCGGCGGCGTCGGACACGACGCGGCGGTCCGCGGTCCTAGACGAGTCATTCCGATGTGATCAGTGGTCGTAAGCGATCAAGGATCGTGTGACGGGCTGGCCGGTCTTGTGGTTGTGCCAGATCGCGGCGGCCATCGCGAGGATGCGTTGGGCGACGCGGACGGCGACACCTTCGAAGGTCCGGCCACCGTGCTGTTCCAGGTCGAGCTGGCCTTTGAGGGTGTCGTTGACCGACTCGATCAGCTGCCGTACCGACTTCAGAAGGCTCTCGCCCCTGCGCTTCTTCTCGCGCTTGAAGGAAGGACGCAGTAACTCCGCGCCCCGGAAGGCCAGATCGGCCTCGAACTCCTTGGAGGCGAAGCCCTTGTCCGCGATCACCAGCAGGCTCGGCCGGTCCGTGGCCAGGTGCGGTTCGCGGTCCAGCATCGCCGACAGCACCTCCCGCTCGTCCAGCTTCGGGTTGGCCAGTGCCCAAAGGACGGGCATCCCGGTCGGGGTGCACACCAGGAACAGGCGCAGGCCCCAGAAGAACCGGGAGTGCGAGGCGCAGTACCCGTATCCGGCCCAGCCGGCCATGTCCGACCGCTTCACCGTCGGACGCGAGCGGCCGCACTCCACCGGCGTGGAGTCGATGATCCAGTGGTTGTCGAACCAGAAGTCCGTATCGACGGCCAGTAGCCGTATTGCCTTCTTGACCAGCGGCAACGCTGCCCGCAGCCGCTTGTTCCAGCCTGGCTGCTTGGGCACGTACGGGAACATCGCTCCCAGCCGGGAGTCCACGAACCGCGGCCAGCGCGACTCCGAGGTGAAGCCCAGCAGAGCCTGCGCCACGGCAAGGGTGACCAGCTCGGAATCCGTCAGCCGCGGCGGTCGGCCAAGCCATCGGGTACCTCCGATCTCGTCGTCGATCTTCACGTACAGTGCGGTCAGCAGGGCGTCCAGGTTGTTCGTCACACAACGATCTTGGACGCCCTGTCTGCGTTCCCGGACACACCGTCAGCATTCGGAATGACTCGTCTAGGGGTGGGCGGCCGGTCGGCTACTGACCGTACTGTGACACTGACTGAAAAGTCAGTCAAATAGATCCTGGCTCGACGGCAGGGCGCTTGCCGTACGGTGGACCGGGCACCGGGCGTGCCGGGCGAGGTGTGCCACCTCCGCCTCGATCGCTCCGCGCATCCGGGCGCGGGCGTCCTCCAGGGGCAGGATGTCGCTGAGCCACCGGGTGCTCAGACCTTCGAGCAATGCGGTCAGCCGTTCCGCGGAGGCGGTGAGTGCGGATTCCGGTGCCGCCGGCTGGACCCTGCCCAGACAGTCGGCCACCTCGCGGACCCAGATCACGTCGGCAAGGGCCAGTTCACCCCGCAGTTCGGGATCGAAGACGGCGCTCGCGCGCAGCTCGCCCCAGGCAGTGCTGTTCTCGCGGACGTGCGGTATGTCCTGGAACTCCAGCAGGAGCGCTCGCTCCAGCCGGCGGAGCGGACGGTCCGGGCGGGCGGTGCCCGGCTGCTCGGTGGTGTAGCGCTCGGCACGGTTGTTGACGTAGGCCAGTGTCCGCCGGAGCAGGTCGGCCCGGTCCTCGAAGTGGTAGTAGATCAGAGCCTTGGAGACGTTCGCCTCCGCCGCCAACTCCTCCACCCGCAGCCCCCGCACGCCGCGTCGCGCGATGACTCTGGCCGCTGATTCGAGAATGGCCGTTCTGCGGTCGCTCACCGTCGTCCTCCTCTGGGGCGTCTTCCGGTGACGCCAGTCGATCCCTGCCTCATATTGACTGAAACTTTAGTCAAGTGCACGATTCGTAGACGGCCAAGCCCGCCCCGTGTTCCGACGGGTGGGGGCCGGTCCACCTCACGCTCCAGTTCCGCATCGCCGAAAGAGTCAGCGCATGTCCACTCAGCCTCCCGGCGCGAAGCCTGTCCGCACGACGTTGTCAGCCGATGACCCGCACGAGATCGGCGGCTACCGCCTCCATGCCCGGCTGGGCTCCGGAGGCATGGGCGTGGTGTATCTCGCGTACACCCGGGGCGGGCGGCCCATCGCGCTCAAGGCGGTGCGGGAGGACTTCGCGACGGACCCCGGTTTCCGCCTTCGGTTCGCCGACGAGGTCGCCAGCGCTCGACGCATCCATGGACTGTTCACCGCGCAGGTGGTCGATTCCGGGGTCGACGACCCGGTCCCGTGGCTCGCCACCGCCTACGTTCCCGGCCCTTCCCTCGCGCAGGTGGTCCAACGCCACGGTCCGCTTCCGCCGCGCACGGTGCTGCTGCTCGTCGCCGGAATCGCGGAGGCGTTGCAGGCTATTCACGGGGCCGGGGTCGTCCACCGGGACCTCAAGCCCGCCAACGTACTGATAGCCGAGGACGGTCCGCGCGTCATCGACTTCGGCATCGCCCGCGCGGCCGACGCCACCGGTCTCACCTGTACCGGCCTGCGCATCGGGACCGCCGCGTACATGGCGCCCGAACAGGCCATGGGTCTGCCCGTGACCCCTGCCGCCGACGTCTTCGCGCTCGGCGCTCTCGCCGCGTACGTGGCCGGTGGCGCACTGCCCTTCGGGACCGGACCCGAGTCCGCCACGCTGTACCGGGTGGTCCATGAGCCGCCCGACCTCTCCCGGGTACCGCACGACCTGCACGATCTGCTGTGGGGCTGCCTCTCCAAACGGCCGGAGGTCCGGCCGGCGCCGGACGACATCATCGCGGCCGTCCGCGCGCACGCACTCGTCTGCCCCTCACTCGAATTCACCCACGGCTGGCTCCCCGCCGGTTTGCGCAGCGAGATCGGACAAGGCGGCGAGCACGCCGCGCCCACCCCAGCGCACACGGCACCCACCCACGCCGAGGTGACGCCTACCTATGCCCAGCTGGCGCCCACCCACGCGCAACCCACCCTTGCGGCAGACGCGGTGCGTGCCCCGAACTCCGAGGGCGATACCAGAGGTGGCGCTCTCGCGGACGAACGGAGCCGGGACGTCGGTGCCTCTGCGGATCCATCGCGTCCTCGTCGGAGGCGTCGGCGCCGGGGCGTCACCGCGGGGGCAGCCGTTGCCGCCGTGCTGATACTGGCCGGTGCTGCGCTGCACTTCTCGGATCGTCCGGGGAAGGCCGATGTGGATGTCTCGGACACGACGCGGCGACTTGGCCCGCCGACCCCCGCGCCGGATCCGCCGCCGTCCTCTGCCTCGTCGACGCTCCCACCCCCTGCTGTGTACACGCCGGGCTACGCGGATGCTGAACTGACCGCCCCCGATGAGAGCTACGAATTCGATCTTCAGGCCGGGGAAGTGGTCCCTGCCGAGACCGCATCCTGGTATCTGGCGCGGAGCGGGAACACGTTCGTGCCGCCGGAGGACAGCGACGCCTTCGTCGGGGCCGGGTACGTCCTCAGCCCGGCGGACTGCGAGCGGGGAATCGAGACGGAGCCGGTGACGGAACTGCCCTTCGACGATCTCGACGATGAACGACCGTTCTGCGTCCGAAGCCCCGACCAGAGGGAGATCGTGATCGTCCGGCTCGTCCACGCCGAGGCGGAGGACGGGCCCGTCACGGTCGTCCTCAGCCACTACACCAGGAGCGAATGACGCACCCCTTCGACGTACGGGACCCGTCGGCCGACAGGTCGGGCGACGCCTCTCGCGGACGTACGGCCGGGGGAGAGCGGTGACGGCCCGCCAGGTAGGGTTGGTCGTCATGGCGTCCCGCAATACCCGGATTCTCGAAGCGGCCGCACGGGTGATCGCCCGGCGCGGTGTCCGCGGCCTGCGTGTGGAGGAACTCGCGGCCGAGGCGGGTGTGTCCACCGGGCTGATCTACTACCACTTCAAGGACCGCACCGGGATCCTGCGCCACACGCTGGAGTTCATCAACAACCGGGCGGAGCGCTACACGACGGTCCGCGACCCGGACGCGCCACCTCTCGGCCCGCGCGAGGAACTCGAACAGATCCTTCTCCTGGAACTGCAGGACACCGAAGAGGTACGGGAGAACAGCACAGCGTGGGGAGAGCTGCGTTCGAGCGCCGTCTTCGATCCGGCTCTGCGTGAGGACCTCGCCAGAGCGACGCTGGTCTGGGTGCAGGAAGTGGCTGCCCTGCTGGGCCAGGTGAAGCCCATGGCGCCTGCCGCGACGCTGGCCGCCGCTGCCGAGAGGCTCACGGCGCTGCTGGAGGGGCTGAGTATGCGCTGGCTCAGCGGCGGTCTCCGCGTCGACCACGCGCGGGCCCTCATGGAGGGCGCCATCGAGGCAGAACTGACGGGTCTCGAACAGCGGTAGCGGACTTCCTCCCCCGTTTCGTTCCGGCACGTGCCGGCGCGCCCTGTTCGTCGGCGTATTCGCTCATCCCTTGAGGGTGGCGGCCCGCACTTTTGTGCTCGGTTCGTCTGGGTGCGTCGCAGCTCTTGACTGAATTTTCAGCCAGTGTCACAGTGATGCCACTGAGGGCCTTATGGCCCTCCTCTTCTTATCCGCCTCGAACAGCTGAAGGCGTGACGGACGTCCTCGCCGCCGACGGAGGGCGCAGCCCGGCGGACACGGTCCCGGTCGAAGGGGCCCGGCATGCGGATCGATCCTCGAACGAATTTTCGGAGGAAGAACATGTTCCTGACAGTTGTGATCCGGGTAGGGGCCCATATGGTCCGTCAGAGGCAGTCATGCCGCTGACGCCCACGGAGCAGGACCGGCTGCTGCTGTTCACCGCGGCAGAACTGGCCCGTGCCCGCCATGCGCGCGGGCTGCGCCTCAACGTCCCCGAAGCGACCGCGCTGATCGCGGACACGGTGTGCGAGGCAGCCCGTGACGGGCATCGGCTGGCCGCAGCGCTCGAGCGCGGCCGTTCCGTCCTGGCTCCCGACGACATCCTGCCCGGGGTCGCGGACGTGGTCACTGAGATCCACGTCGAGGCCGTCTTCGAGGACGGCTCCCGGCTCGCAGTCGTCAGCGACCCGTTCGGCGGGGGCCGCCTGGGCGAGGTGGCACCCGGCGCCGTGCTGCCCGGCCCGGCCGACGCCGACCCCGAGCCGGCCCTGGTGCTCACCGTGCGCAACACCGCGCCGGTGCCGATCAGCGTGACGTCCCACTTCCACTTTTTCGAGGCGAATCCGCGCCTGAGCTTCGACCGGGCCGCCGCCTACGGCATGCGGCTGGCCGCCCCGGCCGGCTCGTCGACACGGTTCGACGCCGGATGCGCGGTCGAGGTCGGCCTCGTCCCGATGGGTGGAGCGCGGACGGTCATCGGCTTCGCCGGCCTGGTCGACGGCCCGCTGGACGCCCCCGGTGTCAAGGAGGAGGCCCTGCGCCGGGCCGCCGCCTGCGGATACCTCGGCGTCTCCGAAGCACACGGACAACCAGGAGCAACCCGATGAGCAGGCCCTCCCGGCACAGCGACCACTGCGCGCCCGGCAGCCGACACATGGATCCCCACGAGTACGCCGCCGTACACGGCCCCCGCGCCGGCGACCGGGTTCGGCTCGGTGACGCTGGGCTCGTCGTTCGCGTCGAGTCCGACAGTCAGAAGCTCGGCGACGAGTTTCTCGCCGGTTTCGGCAAGACCGCGCGCGACGGCCTGCACCTCAAGGCCGCCGCTGTACGCGAGACCTGCGACGTGGTGATCAGCAACGTACTGGTGATCGACGCAGTACAGGGCATCCGCAAGGTGTCTATCGGCATCCGCCAGGGCCGCATCCACGCGATCGGTCGCGCCGGTAACCCGGACACCCTTGACGGTGTGGACGTCGTTGTCGGTACGGGCACGACGATCGTCTCGGGGGAAGGGCTGATCGCCACCGCGGGCGCCGTCGACACCCATGTGCATCTGCTCTCGCCGCGGATCATGGAGGCGTCCCTGGCGTCCGGCGTCACGACGATCATCGGCCAGGAGATCGGTCCGAGTTGGGGGGTCGGCGTCAACTCGCCCTGGGCGCTGAAGCACGCCTTCAACGCCTTCGACGCATGGCCGGTCAACATCGGTTTCTTGGCGCGTGGTTCGTCTTCCGACCCCGCCCCGCTGGTGGAGGCCCTGGCGGAGGGTGGTGCCTGTGGTTTCAAGGTCCACGAGGACATGGGCGCGCACACCCGGGCCCTGGACACCGCCCTGCGGGTCGCGGACGAACACGACGTCCAGGTCGCCCTGCACAGTGACGGCCTCAACGAGTGCCTCACCGTCGAGGACACCCTCAGCGTCCTGGACGGCCGGACCATTCACGCCTTCCATATCGAGGGCTGCGGCGGCGGACACGTCCCGAACGTCCTCAAGATGGCGGGCGTGCCGAACGTCATCGGCTCGTCCACCAACCCCACCCTGCCGTTCGGCCGGGACGCGATCGACGAGCACTACGGCATGATCGTCTCCGTTCATGCCCTGAAAACGGACCTGCCCGGTGATGCGGCCATGGCACGCGACCGGATCCGGGCCGGGACCATGGGCGCGGAAGACGTGCTGCACGACCTCGGCGCCATCGCCATCACCTCCTCCGACGCGCAAGGCATGGGCCGCGCCGGCGAGACGATCCGGCGCACCTTCGCCATGGCGGGCAAGATGAAGGCCGAACTCGGCCCGATGGAGGGCGACGGTCCACATGACGACAACGGCCGCGTGCTCCGCTACATCGCCAAGCTGACCATCAACCCGGCCATCGCCCACGGGCTGGCCCACGAGATCGGCTCCATCGAGGTCGGCAAGATGGCCGACATCGTGCTCTGGCGTCCTCCGTTCTTCGGCGCGAAGCCGCAGATGGTCCTGAAGAACGGCTTCCCCGCCTACGGCGTGACCGGCGACCCCAACGCGGCCACCGACGCCTGCGAACCGCTCGTGCTCGGACCACTGTTCGGCGCCCACGGGGCCGCGCCGGCTGATCTTTCGGTGGCTTTCGTGAGCCGCGCCGCCGCCGAATCGGGATCGTTCGGCGGGCCTCACGACGCGATGGCGACGCGTCGTCGGCGGGTGGCCGTGCGCGGCACGCGCGGCATAGGCCCGGCGGACATGATCGCAAACAGGCGCATGGGGGAAGTCCAGGTCGACGCGCGCGACGGCCTGGTCACCCTCGACGGGGAGCCCTTGCGTTCGGAGCCGGCCCAGGGCGTCTTCCTCAATCGTCTCTACTTCCTCTGAGCGGTTTACCCACGCCCCGAGCACTGACTGAACTTTCAGTCGAATTTTGAACCGTTGATCACCACAGAAATGAGCCGGTTATGACCGCATCATTCCGTATGCCCGCCGAGTGGTTCGAGCACGAGAGCTGCCTGATGGCCTGGCCCACGCGCCCCGACCTGTGGGGCGACGTCCTCGACACCGTGAAGGGCGAGTACGCGAACGTCGCCCGGGCCATCGCGGAGTTCGAGCCCGTCACCATGGTCGCGCCCCCCGGCTGGGGCGCGGACGCCCGTGAGCGGTGCGGCGATGACGTCACCGTTGTCGAGCTGCCGCTCGACGACTCGTGGTTCCGCGACAGTGCCCCGCTGTTCGTCCTCGACGGTAGCGGCCGCCGCGCGGGCGTCGACTTCCGGTTCAACGCCTGGGGAGGCAAGCACGCCCCCTTCGACGCCGACGACCGCATCAGCGGCCTGCTGCTCGAACACCTGGCGATCGAGCGCGTCCACTCCGACCTGATCCTCGAAGGTGGAGCGATCACCGTGGACGGTGAGGGGACGCTGATCACCACCGAGCAGTGCCTGCTTCACCCGAACCGGAACCCCGGAATGCAGCGGGAGGGGATCGAGGCCGAGCTGAAGGCCAGGCTCGGCGTCACCAAGGTGATCTGGCTCCCGTACGGCGGACTGCTCGACACCGAGACCGACGGCCATGTCGACGGCGTCTGCGCCTTCGCGGGTCCCGGCAAGGTCGTCGTCTCGCTCCCCGACGACCCCGCGCACCCCGACTACGCCCGGATGCGGGCCAACCGGGCCGTACTGGAAGTCACGAGCGATGCGCAGGGCCGGCCGCTGGAGATCGTCGACATCCCCCAGACCGCGTTTTCCGACATTGCCGGCGGCGAGGTCGAGGTGTCGTACCTGAACTACTACATCGCAAACGGCGGTGTCGTCGTCCCGGTGGCCGGCGTACCGCAGGACGAGGCCGCCCTCGAGGTGATCGCCACGGCGTACCCCGGTCGCAAGGTCGTCGGCGTAAAGGCGCCCGCGATCGCGTACGGCGGCGGCGGCGTCCACTGCATCACCCAGCAGATCCCCGCCGCGCGCCCCACGGCATGAACCCGTCCACCATCCGGCCGACAGACCGGCCGCCCTGCCCATCTGCCGCCGCCTGCCGCACGGAAAGAGCGCCACGATGACCACTCCACCCCCGCTCAGCACCAGCAGACGCCGCGCACTGCCTGGCCGGTACGCCGCTGTGACCGCCGCACTGTCCTCTCTCGCGGTGCTGGCGGCCTGTTCCGGTCCGCCCGACGCCACGGCGGACCCCTCCGACAGCTTCTTCGTCATGTCGGCCGGCACTCCCCGGGCCAGGGACGGGATCGACTCGTTCACGTGGGCCGTGTACGCGGAGCCGCCCACGCTCGACTACACCGTCGCATTCGACTACCCGCAGAACACGATCCTGTCCAACGTCTGCGAGAGCCTGATGCGCTGGACCCCGGGCCTCACCACTGAGCCGGGACTCGCCCGAAAGGCGTCGAACCCCGACCCCACCACCTGGGTCTACGACCTCCGCGAAGGTGTGCACTTCCACGACGGCCGGACGATGACTGCCGACGACGTAGTCTTCAGCCTCGGACGTCAGCGGGACCCGGACAACGCCGCGGCCTGGGCCCAGGTCTTCCAGAACGTCGCCGCCATCACCAAGACCGGTCCACTCCAGGTCACCGTGAAGCTGAGGAAGCCCGACTCGCAGTTCCCCCAGTACATGGCAACGGCCGCGGGCGTCGTAGCCTCCAAAGCAGGCGTGGAGAAGGCGGGCAGGGACTACGGAACCGCCGGCAGCCTTGCCTGCACCGGCCCGTTCAAGCTCGGCGCCTGGCACAAGGGCCAGTCGATCGAACTCGACCGATTCGACGGCTACTGGGGGACCAAGGCGAAGGCCGGCAAGGCCGTCTTCCGCTTCCTGACCGATCCGTCCGCCCGTATCAACGCCTTGCTCAGCGGTGAGGTCGACGGCGGTTACCTGATCCCCACCGAGAGTTACGCCCGCCTCAACAAGAGCAGCGCAGGCACTCTCTACTTCGGCGAGGGCCTCAGCACGGTCAACGTCAACATCACCAACATGAAAGGTCCGCTCGGTGATGTCCGCGTACGCCGCGCGCTGTCCCTGGCGCTGGACCGCTCCGGGTTCGTGAACGCCGGCCTGGGGGGAGCCGGCAGCGACACCAGCTCGCTCACCACCCACGCCGCCTGGGCCCAGGCGTCGGAGCAGACACAGAAGGCGGCCTTCGACGGCCTGCCGCCGACGGAGCCGGACCTCGAGAAGGCCAGGGCGCTGATCAAGGAAGCCGGCGCGATCGGCGCGAAGCTGACCGTGGCGACCAGCTCCATCGGTCAGGACGTCTCCCTCCTGGCGACCGCCGTCCAGGCGGCCGGCACGCAGATCGGTCTCGACATCCGGCTCAAGTCCATCGCCCCCAACGCCTTCACCGCCCTGTTCACCGACCCCGGCGCGCGCGAGGGCGTCGACATGTTCCCGCTCACCTACTACGACTCGATCACCGACCCGCTGGACCTGCTGGCCAACTTCAAGACCGGTGCCTACCTCAACTTCGCCGGATACAGCGACAAGCGCTACGACGAACTCGTCGACCAGGCCACCGCCGTCTACGACCCGGAGCGGCGGATGGACATCGAGACGCGGCTCCAGCAGCACACCGCCGACCAGCTGCTGTGGATCCCGGTTGCCGAGTGGCCCACCTCTGTGTTCCTCAACAAGAGGATCACCGGCGCTCCCACCACCATCGCGTACATGTACTACCCGTGGGCCGCTGATGTGGGGGCCGCACGGTGAACTTCCTGAGATTCGCCGCACGGAGGGTGGCGGAGATGGCGGCCACTCTCCTCACAGCCTCGTTCGTCGTGTTCGGCGCGATGTACCTGGCTCCCGGCTCCCCGGCGAGCTTTCTGCTCACGGGCCGGTCGGCCTCACCCGAAGCCGTCACGGCGATCAACGCGCAGTACCACTTGGACGACCCTTTCGCCGTCCGCTACCTGCGCTGGCTCGGCGACGTGCTGCAGGGCGACTTCGGGCGCTCCATCACGTATCGCACCGACGTCTCCCGCCTCCTCGCCGACCGCCTTCCCACCACCCTGCTGCTGATCGTCATGGCGCTGACCGTGGTCGTGACCGTCGGCCTGTTCCTAGGCCGGATCGCAGCCGTACGTGGCGGCGCCACAGACACGGCCGTTCTGATCGGCACCACGTTCGCCGTCGGCACGCCGTCGTTCGTCGCGGCCGTTCTGCTGCAAGGGCTGTTCGCCGTCAAGCTCGGTTGGTTCCCCAGCAGCGGTGCCGGCGACGGCTTCCTCGACGCGCTCTGGCACCTCACCCTTCCGGCTGTCGCCCTCGCTCTGTACCTGATCGGCATGCTCGCCCGGGTCACCCGTTCCGCCATGCTCGAAGCCCTCGGCAGTGAGTACGTCACCGTCGCCCGCAGCCGTGGCGTGCCCGAGCGGCACGTGATCCGCCGTCACGTGATGCGCAACGCCCTGGGCACCGTGCTGACCACTGGCGGTCTGATCGTCTCGACCCTGCTCGTCTGCACGATCCTCGTGGAAACCGCGTTCAGCGTCGGAGGGATCGGCCAGCTCCTCGAACTCGCCACCAGCACGAAGGACTTCCCGACCGTGCAGGCCATCTCATTGATCATCGTGGCCCTGTTCATGGCGGTGAACCTCATCGTCGACCTGCTGCTGCCGGTGGTCGACCCGCGGATCACCCTGGGCTCGAGGAGGTCCTCCGCATGACAGCCGTCCTCACCCGCAGACCCGGTCTCTCCAAGATCCGGTCCGCGTCCGCCCGCTCACCGCTCTATGCGCTCTGCCTGGGCGTCGTCGCACTCGTCGTCCTCTCCGCGCTGCTCGCCCCCTGGCTGGCCCCCTACGACCCGAACGCGGTCGACCTCGGGAACGCCCTCGCCGGCAACTCTACCGACCATCCACTGGGTGTCGACGCGGCCGGTCGGGACACGCTCTCCCGGCTCCTTCTCGGAGCTCGCGCCTCCCTGCTGGGCCCCCTCGGTGTCGTCGTCTTCTCCACCCTCCTCGGTGTCGCCGTCGGCATGGCCGCGGCCTGGCGGGGCGGCTGGCTCGACTCCGTGCTGTCCCGGAGCACGGAACTCGTCATGGCGTTCCCCGGCATGCTGCTGGCGATCCTCATCATCTCCGTCTATGGGGAGGGCCTGCTCGCCCCGGTCGTCGCCCTCGCCGTGGCCTACCTCCCCTACGTCAGCCGCCTCACCCGCTCCCTCGTCCTCGCCGAACGCGAACGCCCCTACGTCAGCGCCTACCAGGTCCAGGGCCATCCCGCGCTCTCCATCTGCGTGCGCCACATCCTGCCCAACATCGCCCCGGTCGTCCTCGCGCAAGCCACCATCAACTTCGGCTACGCGCTGATGGACCTCGCCGGTCTCTCCTTCCTCGGACTCGGCGTACCTCCGCTCACCCCCGACTGGGGCCGCATGGTCTTCGACGGACAGACGGCCATCCAGCACGGCTATCCGTTGTCCGCGGTCCTGCCGTGCGTCCTCATCGTGCTGACCGTTGTCGCGTTCAACGTGGTCGGCGAGCGCTGGGCCGACCGTGTCGCCAGGAGAGACCGATGAACACACTTGACATCGAGGGCCTGAGAATCACCCTCCCCGGCATCGCACGGCCCGTGCTCGACGGCGTCGACCTGACCGTCGCCGAAGGCGAAACCGTCGCCCTCGTCGGCGAGTCCGGCTCCGGGAAGACCCTCACCTCACGCAGCGCCCTGCGCCTTCTCCCGCCGGGCGCGCTCACCGAGGGCACGGTCGCCGTCGCCGGCGACGACGTCCTCACCATGAACGCCGAGCAGGTGCGCGCCCTGCGCACGGGAACCGCCGCCATGATCTTCCAGGACCCGCGAGCGGCCATCAATCCGCTGCGCCGCATCGGCGACTTCCTCACCGAAGGCGTCGTGCTGACCAAAGCGATGAACCAGGCCGACGCGACCGCTCGCGCGACCGAACTCCTCCAAGCCGTAGGCGTCGACAACTCCGTCCTGGGCAAGTATCCGAGCCAGGTGTCCGGCGGCATGCTCCAACGCGTCATGATCGCCGCTGCCCTTATGGGCGACCCCTCCCTGCTGCTCGCCGACGAGCCGACCACCGCCCTCGACGTCACCACCCAGGCCGAGGTCGTCGCCCTCCTCGGCCGGCTCCAGCAGCGATTCGGCACAGGTCTGCTGTTCGTCACCCACGACCTCGACCTGGCCGCCACGATCAGCGACCGTGTCTACGTCATGTACGCCGGGCGGATCGTCGAGAGCGGCCCCGCACACGGGCTGTTCGCCCACCCCCGCCATCCCTACACGGCAGCGCTGCTCGCCTCCACACCCCGCCTCGACGCGCCCACCGGCCGGCTTGCCGCCATCGACGGCCAGCCCCCCGACCTGCGCACGACCCTGACCGGCTGTCCGTTCGCCCCGCGCTGCCTCCTGGCCACGGAGGTCTGCGACCAGCAGAAGCCCGAAACGCGATCTGCCACCGGACGGCCCGAACACCGGGCTGCCTGCCACCACAGCGACCGTCTCGAAAGGAACGCCGCCGCCGATGCCTGAGCATGCCCTCCAGGCCGTGAATCTCACCCGCAATTTCGGAGCCGTACGAGCTGTGGACGGCGTGTCCTTCGTCCTGTCGAGAGGAGGGTCCCTCGGCATCGTGGGTGAATCCGGCTCCGGGAAAACCACCACCGCCCGCATCATCGTGGGCCTCGAACAGGCCGACTCCGGCGAGGTCATCGTGGGCGGAACACACCGGCCCGCGACCGTAAGCGGGCGCGCACGGCGTCTCGCCCGCGCACGCGAAGTGCAGATGGTCTTCCAGGACCCCTACCTCTCCCTCGACCCGAGAACATCCGTCGAATCGGTCCTGCGCGAGACCCTGCGCCTGCACTTCCCCGACCGGAACCACACACTTCGTGTGCGCGAACTCCTCGACCAGGTGGGCCTCGCCACGCGGGCCGCCGACGCGAGGCCCGGACAGCTCTCCGGCGGCCAGCGCCAGCGCGTGGCGATCGCGCGAGCCCTCGCTGTGGAGCCGGCCGTGCTGGTTCTGGACGAGGCGGTCGCCGCCCTCGACGTGTCCGTCCAGGCACAAATCCTCAACCTGCTCACCGACATCCGTGAACAGACCGGCATCGGCTACCTCTTCATCACACACGACCTCGGCGTGGTCCGTTGCGTCACTGACGACGTCATCGTCATGCGCCACGGCCGCGTCATCGAGACAGGCGCCACAGCCGACGTGCTCGCCGCGCCCCGACACCCCTACACACGACTGCTCCTGGACTCCGTGCCGCACCCCGGCTGGGACCCGGAACAGATCGCCGCCGCCCGACGGGCAATGTGACGCCACGTCACCGAACCCTCTCCGTACGGCCTGCATCCTTCCACGGGCAGACAACAGGAGGCATCACGTGAATGACAGCACACCCCGCACGCCCTCGGTGCCCGGGCCGAACAGGCGCAGATTCCTGACGGCCGCCGGACTGACTGCCGCGGGCGCTTCCCTGGCCGTCGCCCAGGGAAGCGCCGGCGCCACGCCGAGCCGGCGGCCCGCCGCCAGCACCTACCGCGTCCCCGTCGAGGACGTCCGCCACACCCGCACCTGGATGGCCTGGCCCGACAGCACCGCGATCTGGAACGGCGGAACACTCGGCGGCATCCAGGCCGACATCGCGCTCATCGCCCGCACCATCGCCCGGTACGAGCCGGTCATCGTGTGCGCCAACTCCGCGAGCGCGGCCAAAGCGCGGTCCATGTGCGGCGCGTCGGTCACGGTCATCAGCTCCATCCCCGTCGACGACTGCTGGATGCGGGACACCGGCCCGGTGTTCCGCACCGACGGAGCAGGCGGCCTCGACGCGGTGGGCCTCAACTTCAACGGCTGGGGCAACAAGCAGACCCACACCAGCGACGCGCGCGTCGCCGAACGGGTCGCCTCGTACGTGGGTGTGCCGTTCACCTACGCCGACTTCGTGGGCGAGGGAGGCGCCGTCGAACAGGACGGTGCGGGAACCCTGATGGCGACCCGCAGCAGCCTGCTCAACCGCAACCGCAACCCCGATACGTCGGAGCGCGCGCTGGAGGCCGCGATGTATGACGCGTACGGCGCGTCCAAGGTCATCTGGTTCGACGGCGTGTACGGGCAGGACATCACCGACGACCACGTCGACGCCACATCGCGCTTCCTCGCCCCGGGTGAGGCCCTCGTCCAGATGCCCCTCGCGACGGACAACGACGCATACGCCAAGGACGCCCGCCAGCAGTACCGCATCCTCACCGGGTCGACGACCGCCGCCGGCCGGCCGATGGACGTCATGCGGCTCCAGGGCCCGGACTACGAAAGGATCCGGTCCGCCCACCCCGACTTCCTCGCCTCGTACGCGAATTTCTACCTCTGCAACGATGCCGTCATCTGCGCGCATTTCGGCGACTCCCGCGCGGATGCTGCGGCGAGGGCCACGCTGGCCCGCCTCTACCCCGACCGCGTCATCGAGCAGCTGAACATCGACCGCCTCGGCACGGGAGGCGGCGGCATCCACTGCGTCACCCAGCAACAGCCCGCGCTGTAGCAAAGGCCACCCCCCGACCGGCATATCTGCTGGTCGGAGCCTTGCTCGGGATACGCCCGGCAGGATTCGAACCAGCGCACGCGGCTCCGGAGCAACCTACGTGGTGAAAGCGGCGCCGGCTGGAGGGCAGGACCGAGGGTGAGATCGAGTCGATCGATCTCACCCTGCCAGCCCTCAGGGACAGCGCGCTCGCGAGGGGCCAAGAGGTCCTTGTGGAGCGACACGTAATTCCCCAGCGGCAACACCAGAGTCCTCCCCATGGGGATCCTGGCGCTGCTCCGGCATGACCATGAGGACGCCGCTCTCCTCCGGAGCCGCCCGACTGCCAGCCGATGCTCAGGGACGCGGCGGACCATCGAGGAGGTCTGCTCGCCCGCGCCGTGTCCGTGGACGGGTGAAACTGTGGCTACGTGGAGCGCGAGATGAGCCGCCGTCGGCGGTCGACCGATAGCTGTAGGCCTCGGCAGGCCAGGCGGCCGAGGAGTCGCGGTGGTCCACGTCGGCGACCTCGCCGGCATCTCCGACGGCGAGCCGAGGGCTGGCCACCCACCCGCCGGCGGAGGGCTGCCGCTTGCTCACCAGGTCGAACGGCCCGGTAAACAGTAAGCGCAGGGGGGAGTCGCCATTGCGACGCGGCAGTAGCGCCTGTCAGACGCCATGACGCTCGTTTGACGCTCCCGACCTCTTAACGGACGGGCAACGGCCCACGGAAATGCTACTGACCTGCATGTTTGCCGTTCCTGCTCCAGTCGCACATCCTTCCGATGACGCACCATGTGGAGTGCGTGGCGATCCATGAGTCCGCCTCAAAGGGCTCCTGACCTGCCGTTTTGATGGTGCGCATTATGTGCGGTGTGGGCGTTACAGGCGATATCTTGACGCTGAAATGACCTCGCGAAGCGATCGCGGTGTGCTGGCGTTCGTCGGTGAGGCCCCGGACATGATGGGGCGGTGCCAGATCACCCGCTGGATCTACTCGGCCGATGTTGGCCGACGCGCGAACCCCTATCCGGGGATCGACGCACTGCGCGAGGCACTGACCAGGCCGTCGGGCAATGCCCGCACCGGTACGGCCGCGTGACGGGATCGGCTGGTGGACGAGCCCGACGACAACTGACTCAAGGCCGACGGGTGAAGGAGAACGGCCAGTCGACCCTCACCAGGGCGGCGCGGTCGAAGTCCGGTTGGCCGCCGCCCGGCTCCAGTCCGGGTGGTCGGCCGGGGCGTCTTCATCAACGAAGCGGATCACCTCGCGCGCCCAGGGCCTGCAGCAGATTCAGGCTGGGGCAGCCGACCAGCACAGGGTCAAGTGACGCCATGGCGGCACCAGCCAACATCCTGAGCATGTTCGCTGATGTTCGATCCCAGCTCGTAGCCTCCCTGCCCGAGGTGCACACGGCCCCAAAAATCCACGAGCATGGGCCCCAGCGACTCTGTTGCTCAATTCGTCTGGGCTCGGGGACTGCTGATGTGCGAGGGCGACTTGCCCAGTTCTTGACGTTCTGGTGGTGAGGCTACGGGCACGGGAGGTGCTGACGAACCAGATGCTCAGGAATAAGGAGTTGCGGGGCAGGGGATGCGGCGTGGGCGGCGGCCTGGCTGACCGAGGCGCTTGGAGGCCCGTTGCCGCGTTGCAGGCCGTTAGCCTGTCGGTATGTCAGAGCGTGTCATGCCCGGTCGCACGGACGGCCTGATCACCCTGGTTGCCGCGGACGCTCTGTGGGTCGATTTGACGGCCGGCAGTGCTGTGCCGACGGCTTCTGGGGCATTCACCTGCTCTCCTGCCCGTGCCCAGGTGAGGTACGTCCTGCTCGGCGGCCATGTGGTGGCGACGGTGAGGGCGGGCAACGGTCAGTGGAGTGTTCCGGAGGTTGAGGTGCGCCGAGCGGCCGCGGAACTGAACGCGGTTGGGATGGATCGGCAGGACCTGGTCCGCGTCGGTCCGTTTCGTGGGGCGCCGAGGCAGGAGTGCTACGAGGAAACGCCGCTGCGTTGGCGCCAGCGCATCACGGGGGAACTGCAGCAGCTGGGCGGCCCCGAGCGAGCAGCACGACGTGAAGTCGGCCGGCCATACCATCTGGCGGGGATCGACTGGCGACAGATACTCGTGGAGCAGATCCGCGACGGGACGCAGCGCACGTGGTGGCTGCCGCGCGCAGTGGTCAGGCTGCTGGACGCGGCCGAGCACGCCGAAACGCAGTGGGTGCAAGCCGCGCGGACCCACCAGGCAAGCGCAGCCGTCACCGAGCCGCCCGACCACCCTCGGCAGGCCCGAGACGCCAGCGATCGGCAGAAGACGAGCCCCAAGGGCCCCACCGCCTCACTGCGCCCGTACAACAAAGAGCTGGAAGGCCAGCTGTACTCGGTGCTCAGCAGGAAGCCCGGTACCTCCCGCAGGGTGGCCGGGTGGGCGTGCGCCGTCTGCCGCACTGCGCCCGCCACCGTCCTCGACCACTGCCACGAACACGGCTACGTCCGCGCCCCCGTCTGCCAGTCCTGCAACACGCAGGAACGCCCCGACCACCTGTACAGCAACGACATCCGCGTGGCGAACCGCTACACACGCCTCTTCCACACCGACACCGACGACTGGCTCCGCCACTGGCACCGCTGCCCCGGCTGCCGCGCACGCACCACCCTGCCCCTGCCGCACCTCGCCGCATGGACCGCCCACATAGCCTGCCGATCGCTGCGCCCGACCCACCGCGCCCCCCGCGGGCGCAAGCCCTGCGGTGTCCTGCGCGTGTCCTGGACGGGCAGTCAGAACGCACCCCGTTCCTGCCTGCTCACTGTCGCCGTCGACTTGTGCCCCTCCGGCGAGCACCGTGTCCTGGCGCGAGTCACCTACCGCGATGCCGCTGAGCGGTTTCGTGCCTGGTTGGCCGAGACGGCCCCTGCCGTGGCCGCCGCGGCCGGCCCTGACCGCCTGGACGGCCTCCCTGCCCAGATCCGGCCAGTCATCGCGGACACCAGCGGCGAGGACCTAGAACTGTTTTGAGCGGGCACCGGGAGACATGACACCCCACCGTCACCTCGCAGCTGCTGGCTCCACGGTCACCCCGCACGCCTCAGCGAAATGCGCCATCAACGCTTACAAGGACTCGTTCGGCCCGCCGGCGTGGGGGTCTGTTTCAACGACCGGGTTCCCACCGAGTTCGTCCTGGCGTTCACCACCGTCCTCGCCACGGTGTACGAGCAGGGGCCGGACGCCTACCTCGCCTGGCCGGTCTCCGGGATCGACGAGCACGATCCCTTCCTCGCCGTCGTCCCGCTCCTGAAACAGAGCTGGAAGATCGACCGCCCGCGCTGGGGCGTCTTCGCGGTCCAGGCCCCGGACGGGCTCGCCAGCATGGAGTTCACCACCCGCGACCTCAATCCGGAAGCCGAGCTGACGACGCGGGAGGCCTGCTGGCAACTGTGGGCGGGCAACTTCATCGACCGGACCGGCCGACCCCGGAGATGCCCGGCAAGGACGAGGACACCTCGACGCCGTCCGCCTCGGGTACCCCGACGTCCGACGAGACCGTGTCGAGCACCGCGGCGCCTGCCCCCGCGGGCTCGCTCGCGCACACCGGTGCCGACGCCACCCCGTGGCTGATCGGCGGCGCCGGAGTCCTGATCGCTGCCGACGGAGGCGCCCTCTTCGTGGCTCGCCGCCGACGCACGGACAACTCCACCGACGACGGCTCCACCGCGAGCTGACCTCACCCGCTTCACTCCGCAAAGCCCCCGGGATCGAATCGTTCGATTCCGGGGGCTTTGTCGTGGGCCCTTATGCGTGCCATGATGCGCCGCCACTACGTGAAGTCCTCGGAGTGGACGACGATGTTCGAAGACATCGACCTCTGCCTCGTCAATGCCGGGTTGCTGCATCGCACCTCCGGAGGGCGCACGTATGAAACAGGAGACGTACAGAGAAACGCGGCGCTGAGCTCACACGTTCTGCTCCGACGCGAACGACGAATCGAATTGATATCCGCTCAGGTGTCCCGGCCTTGGGTCATTGCGTCGTCTTCGGGAGGCCCAGGACCTCGTACAGGTGTTGGCCGTGGGCCCATCTTTTCAGTTCGGGACACCCCATAAGGATGAGGTCATGGTGTGCGGCGAAGTTGATGGCAGGCTGGGTGAAACCGTTGAGGCCGATCATGATGGGGACATCGGCTCCGTGGTGCAGACGTGCGGTTCCGTTGAACTTCTGCACGTGCCCTGAGCCGACCGGGTTCTGATACTGCTTGCATTGCAAGATCAGAAGCCGGTCGTCGTGGTCACGGGCGGTGACGTCCACGCCGAGGTCGCCGGCGCCTCCCACCCGCCGTGTGCCGCGGAACCCATCACGGGCCAGAAGATCGGCGCACGCCTGCTCGAAGCCCGTCGCGCTCATCGCGGCGAGCTGCTTCATCTTGAAGGTCAGCACGTCCGGATCCACCGTCTCGACCAGCGCAGCGGTGGAGGCGTAGTCCTCATCGCCACCAACGTAGGCGTACGTTCCGGCGCCAAACAGGGAGGACAGCAGCTTCGCCAGGAGGATGAGCGTGGCCAGGGCGCCGACGGCGATGCTGCCGGTCCACCAGGGGTGATCGGAGATCAGCCCCCACAGGTCCATGGTGATCCACCGGCTGACGTCGTCCGTGAGCCACTCCCACACCATCTTGCCGATGGCCAGCGCAAGGACGGCGTACAACAGGAACTTCAGCAGCGGGTCGAGTGACCCGTCTTCGTCGAACACCACACCTCCGGAACGTTGACGATGGGGAAGTGCCTGTCAGGCGGCACGGTTGAACCGGCTGCGACGGGAGCGTGCGGACAGTCCGAGGAGCTCGTGCAGGGCGGTGCCGTTCTCCGCCCAGCGCCGGAGCTTGTCCCGGTCGACCCAGAAGACGCTGTGCCGGTCGCCCCAGGCCATGGCGTTACGGGTGAAGGTGCCGTTGGTGACGACGACGGCGTGGTCGGCCCGGTGGGCCGGGCCGGCCGTCCCCTTCACCGCGTACATCACCGACGACCCCACCTTCCCGCCAACCCGTGTGTGCTTGGCCTGCACGACGATCCGGCCGCGGTGCGTGTGGTCACCGATGACATCGGCTGCCTGATCGCCACCACCGCCCACGCGTCGTGCCGGCCAGCCGTCGCGGACCAGCAGATCCCGCAAGGCGTGCTCGAACTGCCGGTCGTCCATGGCGTCGAACTCGGCCAGAGTGATCCGCAGCCTGGCCAGCCGCTCGGCGTCACGCCGCCGACCGCGTACGGTTCGCGCGACCCGCCAGACCCCGATGGCCCCCGCCAGCAGGACGAGAGCCAGCAGTAACGGCCACGCGTCTTGGAGCGCCTTGACAGCTGCGGCCGCCATCCGTATGGCCAGGACCAGGACGGCCAGCGCCACGACAGCAGCCGAGAGGACCTCGGGCGCGCCGCGTGGGCGTCGAAGGCGTGACCGCTTGCGTCCCATCAGCGGGCGACCGGGGTGGAGGCGGCCGGCTGCGGTTGTGCGGGCGGAGTCGTGGTGGCTGCCTCGCCGAACCCGAGCACCTGCCCCCATAACCAGACGCCGGCCGCAAGGCCGGCGATCATCCAGCCGCTCATCCGCTTCGCGCTCCGCTGCTTCGGATTGCGGCGGATGTGTCCGCTTACTCGGTGGAACCCGTCCGGCACCTTCGACATGGTGTCCCCTCCCGTCGGCGAGCCGCGGTCGCGGGCCCGTCCCTCAAACTGGTGTAGCAGCGGACACTGACAGAAACTGATGGATCATCACGGGTTCGAACCGGGTCAAGGCGTCATCAAGCCAGCCGCATCGCACCGTCCGTTTGCCCGTCGGACTGGCAGCGCGAGCTGCTGACATCGGCGGACGGGCTCGCCAACTCCTGCACGGAGACCGTCCCGCTCACCGCAGCCTCGCGAGATCTTGTGACTGGGTGCTTCTCACCTGCGCAAATCGGGCGTCGTCACCTGCGGCGGTATCGCGAGAGCGAATGGCGAAAAGCAGCAGGAGCGAAGGCGCTGCCGTGCTGCGACGGTGCCGCCCTCGAGCTGCAGTCACCGCGGCCTTCTGAAGTGCGCCGTTGCGTGTGAACGCCCCCAACCGAGGCTCGGATGTGGGACCCAGGGCTACCGAGATGACAGCGGCGGAGCGGTCAGCCACCTCTTAACCTCGGCGGTCGGCGGAGGGACTGGGCCGTACGACCCGAGGGCCTCTGCGATCGCTTCGGCGAGCTCGTCTATCGTCTGGACCGTGTGCCGAGGTGGGGTGATCCAGATCCGCGGCTCTGCATCGGCGCCGTCTTCGTTGAGGATGAGCTGCGCGTACAGCTGTTGGTGTCCGTCGGGGCCCTGCTCGTAGCCCCAGGTGCTGTATCTCTCCCAGCCCGGCAGCCAGAACGGGTGAGGTCCGCCTTGCGTCAGGTCCGGCTTTGCCGGTCGCGGCTTCGGGGGCCTGGTGTAGGAGGGGCCGTAGACGATCTCCCACAGCCCGTCGCTGTGCTCGAGGACGTCCATCTTCACGTGCTGCTGGAGCCTGCGCAGCTGTTGGCGGAAAGCATCCGGATCCGTCTTCTGGACGATACGGGTCGCCGGGGGCGTGGGTGCGTTCGGCCAGAAGGAGCAGAACCTTGCGGGAGGTCTCATCGATGATGCCGAGACTGTGCACGTAGGCGGTGGCGTGCCTGCTCATGCGGGCGGTCCTCCCCTGGTTGGGACGCGGTGGCGGGAGCCATTCTGATCACGCTAACCAGCGTCGGGGCCCCCTTCGTGGGGTTATTGATCAGCTGGCCGAAAAGGTACCAACTAGCCATTCACGCTGCTCTTTTGCGCTCTGCTGGTCGTCTGGGCCGGTCGCTAGCCTGCCCATCTTCCGGCTCTATAACGTCTCCTGCCCGGTCTGCCATGCCGGTCTCGATACGCGCTGTCCGCTGGTAGTTGGGGCCGGTGGGGAGGAGCCGCCCGATGCGCGGCCTCCACGGCGCCTCGTTCTCGGGCGGCCAGGTCCTCCCTCCGGCCGCGGCCTCGTCGGCCTCGGGCGGCCCGGGTTTCGCGGGATCGGCTCGTCGAAGTCAGCCAGGCTGTCCGCCCGCCGCGAGCAGGCCCTCCGCCCCGTCGTGAATGCGGCCAGGCCACTGGAAGACGAGCCTCGCGGAGGGCTTGTCGAGCAGGTCACCGGCCGGCAGTTGCTCGTCAGGGGTGCAGGCAGGGTGGACGGTCATCGGTGGGTAGCCGCTCTCGTGCACCCTCCGGTCCCAGGTGCGCACGCAGTCGGCGAAGCGCTCCGCCAGCTTGTCGGCGGCCGGGCCGTAGGCGTGGATGAAGAACTCGGTGAGACGGTCGACCGGATCCGAGGCGTCTTTGACCTTGCGGTGGGTCAGGTAGGCGAGGGAGCCGTCCGCCACCATTGCGGCCGCGTCCTGCTGCGTCACCAGCGTGGACCCCTCCCGGACGGCCAGGCGGCAGAACCCCGGCAGCGTGGTCGCGGCATAGACCTGCAAGGTCTCGAAATTGAAGACACCGCGGACGACGAGCCCTGTGGCGAGCTCGTGCCGGGGCCCGCGCAGCGCCTCCTCGAGCCCAGCGGCATCGCCAGGAGCACCGTCTTCCCACCTCACGACAACTTCGCCGTCGGCCAGACGGACAGCGGGAGCAGTGCGGGCGGCGGCGCCGCGGTCCCGCACGAAACCGCAGTACGTCCAGTGCTCGGTGTGCAGCACGTCACCACGCCTGACCAAGGTGAGGCAGCGGGTGTAGCCGCCCATCTCCAGTGGCACCACCAACCGTGCCCCCTCGGCAAGTTGCTCCCGCCAGGCCGGGGCAATGTCTGACGCGTTGTGCGTGATCACCACCCCTTGGAACCCCGGGGCGGGGACGTGGCCGGGCGCGCCGAGTCCGCCGTCGCCGAGGACGGCGGTCACCCGGCCGCTGCCGGCTTCCGCGCACAGCCGCTGCGTGCGGTGCACCACGTACGGGTCGACGTCCACCGTCACCACGCGGCCGCGCGGTCCGAGGACGTGCGCGAGCAGCTCCGCGTTGTACCCGCCGGATCCGACTTCCAGGACGGTCATCCCCGGCTCCAGCCGGAGTTGCTCGATCATGTCGGCCTGGAGCCAGGCTGCCGAGACGGAGCTGAGTGCGGTCTCGGCGGACTCCCGGACCGTCACCACGGCGAGGTTGTCGTGGTAGGCCGTCTCCAGCGGGGCCTCGGGAACGAACCGGTGCCGGGGGACCTCGCGCAGCGCGGCCTGCACCCGCGGGGAGGGAGCCCAGCCCTTTCCGATTACTCTGTCCGCCATCCGCTCGCGCAGCCGCGCGGCCTCGGCGGGCTCACCAGGCACTGGCGGGACGGTGGCGGCGCACGGGTAGGAGTGGACAGGCGGCAGTCCCGGCAGCGCCCCGGGCCACACCGCGGTCAGGGCCTGTGCGGAGGGCGCGAAGATCTTACCCAGCGTGGCCAGGGTGTGCAGGTCGTGCCACTCCCAGCGCAAGAAGCGGTGCGGCTCGGGCAGACCGAGTTCACCGCCCCAGCTGGTGACGCGGACCACGGGGGTGATGCGGCGTACGTCCAGCCGGTCGTCGTGGAGCACGGTGATGACATGAGCGTCCTCCACGCGCGCCGTCAGCCCAGTCTCCTCCGCCAACTCCCGGATAGCAGCGGACGGTGCGGCTTCGCCTGTCTCGATCCGGCCGCCGGGCAACTCCCACATGCCCTGAGTCGAGCGGCCCAGCAGGACCCGCCCGAACGCATCTGTGACCACCACCGCGGCACCGAATACGGCCTGCGGCTCGGGCCGCAGCTTCTCTTCCACGCTGAACGTTCCGGCCGGGCCGCGCAGGAACAGCACCGCCAGCCCCTCCGCGTCGAACCGCTCGACGTGCCCGAAACCGTCGGTGAGCGTGGCGAGTTCGTCCCCGTCCAGCGCGATGTGGCGTCGTTCTTCGGGTGTGTGCTCCGCAACCGGGGTGATGATGACGAGTGCCCCGTCCTTGCGCAGCCGCGCGGCCAGACGGCGCAGGACCCGGGTGCGATCGCGGATGAAGGCGACGGACAGACGGATGACGATCAGGTCGTAGCCGTCCTCGGCGAGGTCGGCCAGGTCGTCGTGCTCCACGTCCCGGCACAGCCAGCGCACGGACTCCATCTCGGCGTGCTCCGCGCGGGCCCGCGCGAGGGCGCCCTCGGCGAAGTCCACGGCGTCGACGGTGTACCCGAGCGAGGCGAGGTAGGCGGCCATCTCGCCGGTTCCGCAGCAGACATCGAGCGCGCGGCCGCCCTTGGGCGCCGGCGCGTGCTCGACGAGCAGGCCCATCTCCTCCTCCCCAAGCCGCCGGAAGCCTCGCCCGTCGTTGTAGTGCTCGGACCAGTCGGCCCGGGTGTATCCCACAGATCGCTTCTCATTCGTGAAAGGCGGGGTGGTGGCGTGGTGTTGCGGCAGTTCGACAGGGCCGTGGAGAGCGGCCGGCTGCTTGGTCTGCTGTTCCCAGTACCGGTCGCCGTACGACCAACACCGTCGTGTGGCGGGGTCACGTTGCCGTGACCCGGCCACCTCAGAACCGTGTGTGCAGTCGGGTAGGCCATCAGCAATGCTGCTCACTCGGTTCCCCAGTCCCAGGCGTCGAAATAGGCGGCCACCCCGGTCCGGCGGGCCTCGGCCACCGCACTGAGTCGTGCGAAGTCCCGAGGCGGCATCCGCTGCTCGCACTCGGCAAGAGGCAGCACGCGCGCTTTGTCGTGCTCGCGCGGATCCAAGGTGATGCTGCGGATCTGCTCCGTAGTGAGCTGGCCGCCGTCGAATACCATGCCGACCGTGCTGTAGGGCCACTCAGCGCCGGGCAGTCCGTACACCGTCGCCAGCAGCCGCGGAAGGCCAGCGATCGCTAGGCCCGTCTCCTCGCCGCACTCGCGCACGGCTGTCTCCCAGGGGCGCTCGCCGGGATCCATCGTGCCGCCCACCAACTGCCACGGGTGCGCGGGCGAGTAGACGGAGTGCAGCTGCAGCGGCCGGTCGTCCTCGTCGGTGAAGTACACGCAGGCGAAACAGGTGGCCTTCAAGACCGTCTCGGCGTAGAGCTCGGGCGGCATCCAGCCGGGGTCCTCACTGGCACCTGGCAGGCCATCGCCGCTCTCCTGGCTTCTGAGGGTGGCCGGCTCCTCCAGGCGCGTCATGCGCATCAGCGCCGCAGTCCCCGTGAACCCCAGCTCGCGGAACAGTGGTGCGGCCTCCTCGCCGGCATGGAGCTCGAACAGCGTGACGTGCTCGGTGTGGAGTTGTTCGAGGAGCGCGGTCACTACCGCCCTGGCGTAACCGCGGCGCCGCATGTCCGGGTGCGTGGCGACGGCGTGCATGCGCGCGGCCACCCCCTTGGGGTAAGCCGGTGCCGGGAGCACAGGGTGGATCAGGCCGAGTGCGCAGGAGGCCATCGAGCCGTCCGGGGCTTCGATGACGAAGGCCCGCGCGTCCCCCGACGCGGCCAGCCGGGGTGCCAGTTCGGCGGTGCACCGGCGAACCCACTCCTCGCTCAGGGGCTCGGACAGGACGTACTGGGAGCGCATCTGGATGATGCCCTCGGCGTCGGCGGGCGTCGCCGCGCGGACCGACGGCCGCATAGAGATGCCCGAGGTGTCCGGCGGGCCGACCGTAGTGGCAGACGTCATGTCGCGGCTCACGAGGGCTCCTTTTTTGGCGAGTTGTGTCGGTGTTCGGCGCGCAGGCGTGCCAGCGTCCGGTGGCCCCGCTCGACCAGTTCTGGATCGCCGTGAGCGGCACCGAACTGGATGCCGCTCACCGCGTCGAGCGCCATGTCGGTGATCAGTCGGGCTTCCTCGGCAGCGGTCAAGGACCTGCCGTACCCGGCCAGGAACGACTCGTGCAGGTCAGGGCGGCCGGCCCAGGCGTCGGACAGGCGGACCAGGTCGCGCACTGCGGGGCCGGGTTCGCTTCTTTCCAGGTCAATCACGGCCACGGTGCCGTCGGTGTCATCGCGCAGGATGTTGCGGAGCTGGAAGTCTCCGTGGGTCTCCACCCACTCCAGCGGCAGCAGGTTCTCGGCCTGTCGGACCAGCTCGCGGACGAACTCTTCATCGCCCAAGGCAAGATGAGAGCGCGCCGCCTCCAGGTGTCGGTCGGCCTTGCCGATAGCCGGGCCGCTGCCGACGGGGGCAGGGCGCGGGGGCGACGCCTCGTGGATACGGCGCGCCAGGGCACCGATGCGGTGGAAGGCCTCGCGCTCCTGTTCAGGAGCGAGGACCACACCGTGCATCGGTCGGCCGCGCAGCGCGGTGACGACGACAGCCCGCAGTTCGTTGTCGGCGGCCACCAGCCGGGGCGCGGCCGCACCCAGCGACCCAGCCCAGGTCCGTAGCGCGGTCACCTCCCGGGCATGGAATTTCTTGTTCTGGTGGATCTTCAGGTACCAGGTGCCGCCCCCGGCGCCCCGAATCCGCCACACACGGCTGTTCTCGCGCGTCCACGAGGTATCCGTCCACTCGGCGATCGCCCCCACCGCCCGCTGTGCGAAGGCCGCGACCGCGGTGTCGGGCCGACTGCTGGATGCCCGACCGGTCGCGTCCGGCACCAGGCGGAGACGGTCGGCGTCGGGCGTGTAGGCGATGGTGTCGCCGGGCAGCTGGAAGTGCACGGCGACCGGGGCACCGGCCCTGTAGGCGTCCAGGCCGGCACGGCAGTACGCCACCATCCCGTCCGGTAGGGCGTCCAGGCGCGCCCATTCCATTGCGTCGCACACGTCCGGCTTCGCGATTACGGGATCGCCCTTCCACTGCTGGACTTCGAAGAAGTAGCCGGTGCGAGAGGAGCCTTTCGGGCTGCGGTGGTGCACGGTGACGGCACCCCGTACGTCGTCCGGGTTGATGACGACACGGGTCTCCTCCCGTGCCTCACGCACCAGGGCAGCGACGACGTCCTCGTGCGGGCCGTCCAAGTGCCCGGACGGAAGATGCCACAGCCCGGCCGCATACACCTGCCCGGCCCGCCGCGACAGCAAAACCTCCGGGCCCTCCGCGCCCTCCCGGAGCAGAATCAGATGGACGTCTACCGGCTCGGTGTGCCGCTGACCACCGCTCACCGTGCAACCCCGGGACGCCGGGCAAGCAGGAGAGTGAAAACGGCGCTCTCCGACAGAGAGTCGCCCGCGGCGTGAGCGTCGAGCAGCGTCCGGGCCTCGGCCTCGAACGCGGCGTGCCGCTGACCGAAGAGCTCCGGACCTGCGAAGGACGTGCTGCGCAGGTAGCCGATCACGTCCTTCGGTGCCCAAGCACGGCCCACGGGAATGCGATGCTCGGTGACATCGCTCCACGCCGACGTGGCGAGGCCCTCCCCGTACGAGCGGCGTGGCTCGGAGTAGGTGGCACCCGTGCCGGCCCGACGCTCGGAGCCCAGGTAGTGCTGGATCAGTTCGCGCAGAGCACGAGTCCAGTCGGCCTCGTGAGTCCACAGGCTGCCATCGCCCATGATCGCCACTGTGGCATCCGGGGCAGCGACCCGGTCCGCCATCGCGAGCACCGCCGGACCGTCCATCCAGTGGAAGGACCGGCAGCAGGTGACCAAGTCCGGTGCGCGCGTCTCGTCGTCGGGCAGCGGGCCGTAGGCGTCGGCCGCGGCGTGGACGAGGCGGAGGGTGCAACGGCCAAGCACGGGAACGAGCGCGTCCCGGGCCTGGTCCAGCATCTGCCGACTGACGTCGACCGCCTCGATGTGCGCCAGGCCGGGTACGGCGGGCAGGAGCGCACGCGGCACCTGCCCAGTGCCGGTGCCCAGGTCCAGCAGCACCGGATCGGGAAGATCCCGGACGGTGTCGGCCAGCAGTTCGGCGGCCTCGGTCGGCACGCCCGGCCGGTAGCGGTCGTACTCGGCGGCGGCCGCGGCGAACAGTTCTTCCTTGCCCGCAGGCAGGTCCGGGAAGGGATCGTCGGGACAGGTCACGTGGATGCTCCCTCGTCGACTGGGCGGGGGGTGGGAAGGTGCCAGGACAGACGGCCGCACGCCGACACGGCCTGCTGGCCACCGTCCGCCTCGAAGAGGAGGCGGTAGCGGTTGGGGCTGCCGGCCGCCCGCCACCGAACGACCAGGTCCTGAATCTCTTTCCAGATGTCGCGCGGCCCGTGGATGGTGACGTCCCAGCGGGAGCGCCCCACCGGCTCCACCCGCAGCCACGAGCCGCAGGCGGGCGCGCCGATCACCAGGTGCTCGGCGCCGAAGTCGCGCACCAGCCCGCCGAGGAGGTGATCCGCCGCCAGCCACAGGCCCTGGTCGGCGTCCGCGGGCGGCGCCAGCATGCTCCGCTGGGCCCAGGTGCCCGGCTCGGTGGCGATGCGTTGCCGGAACTCCTCGCTGAGCCAGATCCGTTCCATGCCGTGCCCGGCCCGGTGGGCGAACTCCACGGCCCGCAGCTCCGCCGCGATCCGCCCTTCGGCGGTGCGCTCGACGACGGCGAGGCCGGGCCACGACGGGGACGCGCTGGTGACGTGCGCCAGCAGCCGGCCCCCGGGGGCAAGCTGCTCGACGAGCGCCGCCGGCGCGCGCTCCACCGCGTACGACACGAAGATACGGTCGAACGGCGCCCGCGCGGGACACCCCTCGTCCCCGGACCCGCACACCACGTCCGGCCGGAAGCCGAGGCCGGCCAGCCGGACCGTGGCCGCGTCGGTGAGGTGCCGGTCCCGATCGAGCGTGACCACTCCCTGGTCGCCGCAGACCTGGCAGGCCACCGCGGCGGTCACACCCGTGCCCGTCCCGACGTCCAGCACCCGCTGACCGGCCCGCAGATCCAACTCCTGGAGCAGCGAGGCGGTCAGGCCCATCACCGTCGACATCGACGTGATCGACGCCCCCGACCGTGTCCCGCGCACCCGGCCCAGCAGCGGCTCCCCGTCGTGCTGGACGAGCACACTGATCCCGCTGTGCAGCAGCCCGAGCAGCTCGGGGCGGTCCTGCGGCGCCGACCAGTCCAGCAGGTCCCACCGCGGCGGCTCCTCACCCGGGGCGCTGCGCCGCACGTACGCCTGCGGCATCAGTACCTCGCGGGGCAGCGCGAGCAGAGCGTCGCGCACCGGCCCAGGCCGTAGCCCGTCCTTCTTCTCCAGCTCGGCGACCATCGCTGCCCGCGCGTCGACCGGATTCACTTCGGCAGCCGAAGGTGGGTGGCTGTCGGCCGGCCGTCTTGCTCGCCCTGGTGTCCGGCCGGCCGTGGCTGGGCTCGCGTCCCGGCCCGTCATCGCCCGTCCCACCCCATCTGCGAGTACAGACGCCCGGCGAGCACCCCGTCGATCGCCTGGCGGGTGTAGGGCACGACGACGGCCGGGAGATCCTTCGGGTTCCACCACCGCCACTCCACGCACCGGTCGGGCTCCAGGACGGCCGGGGTGCCGGACCAGGTGCGGGCCCGGAAGACGAGGCCGATACGCGGGCGGGCGGACGGCGAGTCCACGAGGTGGACGAGGTGCACGAGCTCGACGTCGCCCGGCTCGATGATCAGCCCCGCTTCCTCCTGAGCCTCCCTGACCAGGCAGCTGACCGCCTCCTCCCGCTCACAGTGCCCGGCCAGGAAGTGCCACGTGTTGCCCGCGTATGCCGAGTCGGGGTGGCGCAGGCCGAGGAGGATCCGGCCGTTGTTGTCCTCCAAATAGAGGTGGACACCGACGATGTGGAGTTCGGTCCCCTCCGGCGCCTCGTCACGCAGCAGCCGGGCCTGGGCCGGTGGACTGCCGGCGGGGGGATGCTCTGCCGCGTGCCGGTGGATCAGGTCACCGAGACCGGGGCTCAGGTGCAGCTGCTTCAGCGTGTCCGGGGTGAACCACCGCAGCAGCACGCCCTCTTGCAGATCCACCGTCTCCGGATCACCGCTCCAGCGGCACTCGAAGACCTGGATCGGCACCGCGAAGCCGTCGACGCTCGTTTCCTCCTCCAGGGCGTACGGCGTCAGGCCATGTACCTCCAGGCCCGGGACCTCTTCGGCGAGTTCCCGCCGCAGGGTCGCCTCCAGGCTGACGTCCTCCACCGTACGGCCGCCGCCGAGGAGAGCGAACGTGCCAGGGGCCCAGATGCCTTCACGCTGGTCCCGCAGGTGGAGCAGGTATCTGCCGTGGCCGTCGTGGATCAGAGCGGAGGCGTTGACGGGCTCCGGCCGCCCGTCGAGGCCGTGGGATTGGGCGTCCAGGAGTTTGGCGCGTAGGGTCGGGGAACTGACGTCGGCGAACTCAAGCCACCGGGCGCCGGCAACCTCATCGTCCTGCAACCTGAGCTGCGGATGCTGCTCGGGCACGAGGCAGAACACGAATCGGAAGTCGAAGTGCTGGTGCGAGACTTCGCCCTTGGCGGGGTTGGCGTCGATGTCGTGGACGTCGATGTCGATCGGAGCGCCGAGAAACTGCGGGGTCAGGCACAGGTCGCCCGGCCGGATGCCGGTCTCCTCGCACACTTCCCGCAGGGCCGCGGCCAGCAGGGTCCGGTCGTCCTCGACATGGCCGCCCGGAGCGAGGAGCAGCCCTGTGACCTTGTGGCCGATGTGCAGAACGCGTTGTTCCCGGTCGATGACCGCCGCGCTGCAGGTGACGTGACCGGGGAGGGTGGCACGGCCGGCCGGGGCGTCGGCGCTCTCCAGGAGGGACAGCAGCCCGGCGAGGGATTCCCGCTCATGCGGATGCCGGGCCAGATACGCCTCGGTGGTGGTGCGGATGTGGGAACGGGTGAGCGACACGTCATCACCTCGGGACGGCGTAAGAGGGGCGGGGAGGTCCAAGGCCGTAGGGGCGGCCGCTTCGGTGGGGCGTACTGACGTGGCGCCGGGACCGCTCATGCGGGGGTCTCGCGCTTCTCGACGCCCGGCTCGATCGTGATCTGGTAGGACAGCAACTGCTGGAAGAGGTCCGGCTGTTGGGAGAGCTGGGTGTAGGTACCCTCCTGGACGATGTTGCCGTCATCGAAGGCCACGATGCGGTCGGCGAAGGCAACGTTGGTGATGCGGTGGGTCACCAGCAGCACCGCCCAGTCCCGGGCGAGGTTCCGCAGCCGCTGCAAGATGCGCTACTCGGCGCGGGGATCGAGGTTGGCCGTCGGCTCGTCGAGGACCAGCAGCCCGGCTTGCCGGAAGAACGATCTCGCCAGGGCGATGTGCTGCCACTGGCCGCCAGGCGTCGGGCCATGTCCTGCATCCGAATTGAGCGACCGGCCGCCTCGCGGCTGCCGGTCAGGTCGACGTACCGCATCTGCGGCTCGGGAGCGGGCGCGGGCGAAGTGCCCGCTGGCGAGGGGGCGGACGGTCCGGCGGACGGCGCGGAGGGGGACGCTGCGGGGGTGGTGCGCGGTTCCGGAACACTGTCGGCTGATGCATCGGTGGGCTCACTCATGCCGCCCACCCCGTATCCGGACGTGCTGAGCTGAGCTTGTCGTCAACGCTGTGCGTGATCACGCCGGACCGCCGTTCGATTCCGGGAGGCTGCAGCAAGGGGGCAGGGGTGGGATGCATGGCGTGTCCTCCGTCTGGGCGTCGGTGTGGCACTGATGCTCTAAGAACGCACTGGACCTGGTCCCGTCACGGCCCGATCGGAGGACATTTGGTGAAAGGGAGTTCTAATGCCGGGGTGGGGCGGGCGGGCTCTGGGCGGTCGCGACTCAAACTCGTTCGATCAGGGCGGTTCACTCTTTCAGGGATTGCGGACGGCACGACCGGGCCGCAGCGGAAGTCCGCGGCGGCCGTGCGGCGGGTGTTCAGAGCAGGACCGGCGGGAGGGTGTCAGATGTTGAGCACGGTGAAGGCGAGGAGGGGAAGCGGCGGCCGTTGACCTGGAGGGCGAGGGAGTAGGAGCCGGGTGAGACCTTCCACCGTGTAGTCGAGCGCAGCGGGTGCGCCTTGGCGAGCCGCAGTTCCTCGCCGGGCTCTGCTGTGGCACGGCGCAGGAAGGAGACCTTCTCCCGCGGCTGGCCGTTCTGCCCCGCGGTGGCGATCACGATCATCACGTGGACTGGCGCCGTGGTGGTGGCGGTGAGAGAGGCGGAGAAGTTCAGGGTGTCGCCGTCGCGGAGTTCGGTTCGCTCCAGGGTGAGGGGGGTGAGCGCGATGGGCGCGTCGTGGGCGTAGCCGAGGATGGCGTAGGCGGGCGGCCAGCCCTCCTTCAGCCGGTTGCGCAGGGCGCCCCGGGCGATGAAGGCGAAGTGCTCGTCTGCGAGTCGGCCCGACTGCTTCCACCGCTGAAGGGTGGTCAGCACGAGGGCGGGCTGGCTGGCGGCGATGTCGCTGAGGTGGTTGGCGACGGAGGTGCGGATATAGAGGTGGGCGTCGTCGTAGAGCTGATCGAGGACGGGCAGTGCCGCGTCGGCGGGCAGGTGGATCCGTGGGGCCCAGGGCAGCAGGGGTCGGGTGGCCTCGCTCGCCAGTCTGCGTACCCGGAAGTCCTCGTCGCGGGTCCACGCGCCGACGGCCTTCATTGTCTCGTCGGGGAAGTCGGCGAGAAAGTGCCGCACCGGGAGCTCGGCGGAGAAGTACCCGGTCATGCGGGCCAGAGCGGCGAGCGCCTGGTCCAGGTGCTCAGCGGTACGCAGGTAGCGGGAGACGTAGTCGGAGTGGGGCGAGTAGAGCTGCAGGCCGAAGTCGTTGGTCACGCCGGCGGCCTCGGGCGTCGGCGGGAGGGAGCGCAGCAGGATGTCGAGCGCGTCGGGGCCGGTGACCGGAAGGTGGGCGTGCAGGCCCTCGCTGGTGCGGGCGATCCGGGCGCTGAGCTCCAGCCTGGGAAGGTCGGCCGTCACCGACTTCACGAAGCTGTTGGCGTCGAACTCGGGGCAGGCCGAATGGACTTCGCGGCCGATACGTTGCCGGCTGCCCGCGGCCGGGGTGTGGCCACCCGGGCAACGAGGGCGGTCACCAGCTGGGCCTTCCGGATGGCCGATGCCCGCCGGATCGAGATCGCCCACGCAGTCGGCAACGAGGCCTCCTGCCGGGTGGCCCACCGTTGCGGCTACCTCCCCGAAGGCACCCTGCGCGACTCACACCGCTTCGGCGATGGGACATACCACGACGAGCACCTGCACGCCCGCCTGGCCACCGACCCGGACCCGACCAACCCCACGGGGGAGCCGACGGTGTACGGCAACCCGACCACCGGACAGGCAAGCGACACGTCACGGTAGCTGGGCGAAGTCCTCGCCGCAGAACAACTGCCGGCCTGCTCGTTACTGACCCACGCTCCTAGGGATAGCGGACCGCCGGGGTATCCGGCAGCGAGTTTTCCCGTCCCGGTTCACCACCACGCTCTGAGCTGGGCGGTCAAACTCACCTGGCAAACGGCCAAGATCGCCTGTCAGAGGACAGAGGACAGAGGACAGAGGACAGAGGACAGAGGACAGAGGACAGAGGACAGAGGACAGAGGCCGTGGGTGGGGTGGCATGTGACCACGGAAGGGGCAGGGTCCGACACCGGGCAGGACTGCGCCGGGGCTGTGTGGTGAGCAATCAAGACAAGTCCCGGACGGCAGGAGAAATTTCGAGCAACTATCGAGTGGTGTCGAGCTAGCGCGAGCATTCTGAGGGCACGACCACTACGAAGGGTTGATCCCATGCCACTGGAGTTTCTCGGCAGCAGCAACACCTCCCAGGGCGGCGGTTGCCCGTCCTTCTACCGTGACACCGAGACGGGTGACATCGTCGTCCAGGGCAACAAGCTCACCGACGAGAGCAAGATCGCGCAGCTCCTCCAGGTGAAGCCCGGTGAGGAGTTCGTCGTCGTCCCCGCCGTCCTGTTCGAGTACCACGCTGCGAAGGTGACCAGTGCCTGAGCTGGTCAGCGGCCAGGCCTTCCTCCAGCTCTTCCGCGACTTCAGACACGTCGCGTTCCGCCTGGAGGTCCGCACCTCGTACGGCATCCCGGACGAGGACGAGCCCTACCGGCGCTTCCTCGAGGGTGATGATCCGGGCCTGGACTGGTTCGCGCCGTGGCTCGACCTGATGCGGGAGGAGACCGGGACGGGGAAGCGCGTCGAGCGCGTCCGCGTCATCGACTCCCCGCCCTCCGACTATCTCCGCTTCGAGCTATGGGGCACGCCGAACAACCTCGCGGCCGGCGAGGACATCCGATACCTCGCCCGGGACCAGGCCGAGGTCGCCGGACTGCCGAACTACGACTACTGGCTGTTCGACGCCCGGACCGTGGCCCGGCTTCGTTTCGACGACCATGACCGGTTCCTGGGCGTTTTCCTCTACGACGACCCCGAGGACGTCCTACGCCACGTGCAGTGGCGCGAGGCGGCATGGCACCATGCGATCACCTTCGAGGACTACCAGAAGGAGCACGCGCCGCCGCTGTGAGCGACTACCAGACTGCCCGGATAGCACTCGGCGCGCGGCTTCGTGAGCTCCGCGCCGAGTCCGGTCTGAACGGAAAATCGCTGGCCGTACGGCTGGGTTGGCCGGCATCCAAGGTCAGCAAGATCGAGACGGGTAAGCAGAGCCCGACCAGTGAGGACCTGAAGGCCTGGGCCGCGGCGCTCGGCGTACCAGAGACCGTCTCGGAGCTGATGGGCCGCCTACGGTCCCTTGAGACGCACTACGCGGCATGGCGCCGCCAACTGGCCGCTGGTGTACGGGCCAGGCAGGAGGCATGGCAGGCGACGGAGAGCGCATCGGCGACGGTGTGGAACTTCGAGTCAGCAGTGATTCCGGGGCTGCTCCAGACGCCGGAGTACGCGCGCCACATGTTCATCCGCACCACCACGCTGCATCGCACCGTGCAGGACATCGAGGCCGGGGTGAATGCCCGCATGCAGCGGCAGCAGACCCTCTATGCGCCTGGCCGGTCGTTCCACTTCCTGGTCTGGGAACCTGCGCTCCACATGCTGCTGTGCCCCCGGGAAGTGATGGCCGGCCAGCTGGATCGGCTGGCGGGTGTCCACGGGATGTCGACCGTATCCCTGGGCGGAGCAATGCTCAAGACCTGTGGATCGGGGCTCGGGTGGCACGCGAGGGGCGTACCTTCCCGAGTGATCGATTGAAGGTCACCGAGTAGGCCGGCG
>NZ_JBHVEE010000062.1:0-54607 GCF_042802415.1 Streptomyces sp. NPDC057486
GACCCGGAATGTTCCGGGTCACCCCACCTCCTCGTTCATGGACCGAGCGGCCGGTCAGGGACCCTTCGTGCCGCCGTGACCCGGGCGCTGGGGTCCGTTGTTCCCGCCGAGGAAGTCCGGCGGGACGCTGATGCCGGGGAACGGGTCGTTGCCGTCGCCCCTGTCCCGCCTTCTGTCCCGGCCCCTGCCCCGGTCCTCGTCCGAGTTGTCCGGCGGGTCCGGGATGTTGACGGTGTTGAACGACGGGGCGGGCAGCCCGTTGAGGGCGTTCGTCATGGCGTCGCGCCAGATCGGTCCGGGGACCTGACCGCCGTACACCTTGTCCTGGTACACGCCACCGATGGTGATGCGCTCCATCTCGACGCTCTGGGACGGGCTCCCGACCCAGACCGCGCCGGACATGTTCGGCGTGTAGCCGACGAACCAGGCGTTCTTACGGGCGTCGGTCGTACCCGTCTTGCCCGCGTTGTCGCGGTTCTGCAGACCGGCCTCACGACCGGTACCTGAGTCGACCACACCGCGCAGCAAGGTGTTGACGGTGTCGGCCGTCGTCTGCGACATCGCCTGCGAGCAGGTGGTCTTCGGTACCGGGAGCGACTTGCCGTCCGCCGTCCTGACCGCCTCGATGGCGATCGGCGTGCAGTACGTGCCCCGGTTGGCGAAGGTGGCGTACGCGCTGGCCATCGTGAGCGGTGAGAGGCCGTTGGAGCCGAGGGTCAGCGTGGACGGGTTCTGCGGCAGCTTGGTCCCGTCACCCTGCACCACACCGAGCTTGTCCGTCATCTGGGAGACCGGGCACATGCCGATGTCCTGGAGCATCTGGACGAAGTAGGTGTTGACCGACATCTCCATCGCTTCCTTCAGGGCGTACGGCCCCTCCTCGGACTCGCTCTCGTTCTCCAGGTGATACTTCGGCACGCCGTCGTTGACCCACGGCTTTCCGCAGGTCTGAACCGTGTCCGGGTAGTCCATCTCGTACGGCGCCGAGTACATCTGCGTCGCCGGCTTGCCGCCCTCTATGGCTGCCGCGGCGAGGAACGGCTTGAACGTCGACCCGGTCGGGAAGCCGTAGTTCGAGCCGCCCATGTCCTTGTTGACGGAGTAGTTGTACTGGGTCTCGTTCGCCCCGAAGCCGTACGGCTTGGACTGGCCCATGCCCATGATCTTGCCGGTGCCGGGCTGGACCAGCGTCACGGCGGTGGCGACCTTGTCCGTCTTGTAGACGTGACTCTTGATCGAGGCCTGCACGCCCTCCTGCGCCTGCGGGTCGAGCGTCGTGCGGACCGTGAGTCCGCCCTGGTTCCAGACCTTGGCCCGCTCCTCCTTCGTCTTGCCGAAGACCGGGTCGGCGAGGAAGACCTTGCGGACGTAGTCACAGAAGAAGGCGGCCCCGTTGACGGCTGTGATGCAGCCGTTCTTGGGCTTGCTGACCCTCAGCTTGATCGGCGTCGCCTGTGCCTTCTCCGCCGCGGCCTGCGTGATGTCCCCGACAGCCGCCATCCGCTGCAGCACGGTGTTGCGACGCTTGGTCGCCTCCTGTGCGTCGTTGACGGGGTCGTAGCGGCTCGGCGACTGGACGATGCCGGCCAGCAGGGCGGCCTCCTCCAGCTTCAGGTCCTTCGCCGACTTGGAGAAGTAGCGCTGGGAGGCCGCCTCGATGCCGTACGCCTGCTGTCCGAAGAACGTGATGTTGAGGTAGTTCTCCAGGATCTTCTTCTTGCCGAGCTCCTCCTCGACCTGGATCGCGTACTTCAGTTCCTGGACCTTGCGGCCCATCGTCTGCTGGGTGGCCTGCGCGACCTTGTCCGGGTCGTCGCCCGCCTCCTCGACGAAGACGTTCTTCACGTACTGCTGGGTGAGGGTCGACGCGCCCTGCGCGGTGCCGCCCGCCTGCACGTTGCGGTTCATCGCGCGCAGGATGCCCTTGAGGTCGACCGCCCCGTGCTGGTAGAAGCGGGCATCCTCGATCGCGATGATCGCCTTCTGCATGTACGGGGAGATGTCCTTGAGCGGAACGACGGTGCGGTCACGTGAGTAGACCGTCGCAAGCATGCCGCCCTTGCTGTCCAGGATCTTGGTGCGCTGGCTCAGCGGCGGAGTCTTGAGGTTGGCCGGGATCTCGTCGAATCCCTCGACCGTCCCCTTCGCGGCGAGCCCCAGTGCTCCGGCGGCCGGCAGCGCGATGCCTGCGAGCACGACTCCGGAGAGTGCGGCGACACCGAGGAACTTGGCGGCCTGCTGGGTCGCGGTGAGACCCCCGCCCGAGCGGTTCTTTGGCATGGGGGCAGCCTACGTTCTCATTCGCCGGACACGCGTATATGCCTTGGCCTAAGCTGCTCACAACTGTCACAGCAGTCCGGTTCCGTATCAACCCCCATGCATCACTCGGCGGTGACCGGGCCTCGGCTCGGTCGGCACCTCGGGCGCCCCGAATTCGCCCCATGTGTCATCGAATGCCCGTTGCGACTCAGGTAAATTGTCCCTATTTTGACGGGATATTCTTGTATGCCCTCACCTCACTCCCCTGGGTGATCTGCCGCGTACGCATAGTCCGTTCGGGCCATTCAAGATTGGGCCCGAAGGGGGTGTTGTGCTGTCGCCACCTTCCGTAACGTCCTCAACTGGCAGCGGTGAATATGCCGCTACCGCCGTGGGGGAGCCTCGATTCGGGAGAGGACGGCGCCGGGATGGGCTGGGTAACCGACTGGAGTGCGCAGGCAGCCTGCCGCACTACCGATCCGGATGAACTGTTCGTACAAGGGGCAGCGCAGAACAGGGCCAAGGCGGTGTGCACCGGTTGCCCGGTGCGGACCGAGTGCCTGGCCGATGCGCTGGACAATCGCGTCGAATTCGGCGTGTGGGGCGGAATGACGGAACGGGAGCGTCGCGCGCTGCTGCGCAGGCGACCCACCGTCACGTCCTGGCGCCGACTGTTGGAGACCGCTCGCAGTGAGTACGAGCGGTCGACGGGCATCCTGCCGGTGGCCATCGGTCTGGACGACGAACTGCACGAGACCTACGCCGCCGTGGGGTAGACCGCCGGGGGCCGTCCGGTCGTCCGGGTGAGTTACGCAGCTCCGGCCGGAGCGGAATCGGTCGCGAGCCGGTCTCCGATGGCCCGCAGTCCTGCGAGGTCGTGCACATCTCCGGGCAGCGCCGCGACTTCGGTCACGGCGACCTCGGGGTGCAGTGCGGTGAAGCGGTCGCGGGTGCGCTGTTCGCGCGCGACCACCTGCATGCGTTCAGCGTGCAGCCGCAGCAGGCCTGCGGTCAGCTGCTCGACGGAGACGGCATCGGCCTCTGGTTCGGTGTCAGCATCCTGGGTGTCCTCGGAACGGGCGGGGGAGGGCGGCGACTCGGGGTCTTCGGGGGAGGTGACTGCCGAGCCGGCCGGGTCACGAAGTCCAGCCTTCCCTGTGGTCTGATCCACAATGCCGATGTCGTCAAGATTTTCTGCGGCTGCCAGGGCGCGCTCGGCGGAGAGCCGGGCGGCGTCACTGCCGTGGACCCGGTTGAGGACCAGACCGGCCAGGGGCATGTCCTCCGCGGCCAGCCGTTCCACGAAGTAGGCGGCCTCGCGCAGCGCGTCCCGCTCCGGTGTCGCGACGACGAGGAACGCCGTGCCGGGCGCCTGCAGCAGCCTGTACGTGGCATCCGCCCGGGTCCGGAAACCACCGAACATGGTGTCCATCGCCGCGACGAACGTCTGTACGTCACGCAGGAACTGGCCACCCAGCAACTTGCCGAGCGTCCCGGTCATCATCGACATGCCGACGTTGAGGAACTTCATCCCGGCCCGGCCGCCCATCTTCGCCGGGGCCATCAGCAGCTTGATGAACTTCCCGTCCAGGAACGAGCCGAGTCGCTTGGGCGCGTCCAGGAAGTCCAGCGCGGAACGCGACGGCGGGGTGTCGACGACGATCAGGTCCCACTCGTTGCGCGCCCGCAACTGCCCCAGCTTCTCCATCGCCATGTACTCCTGCGTGCCTGCGAAACCGGCCGACAGGGACTGGTAGAAGGGGTTCTCCAGGATCGCGCGCGCCCGCTCACCCTCCGCGTGCGCCTCGACGATCTCGTCGAAGGTCCGCTTCATGTCGAGCATCATGGCGTGCAGTTCACCGCCGCCCTCACCGGCGCTCTCGATGCCCGGCACCCGGCGCGGGACGTTGTCCAGCGAGAGGATGCCCATCGACTGGGCGAGCCTGCGGGCCGGGTCGATGGTGAGGACGACGACCTTCCGGCCGCGCTCGGCGGCCCGTACACCCAGCGCCGCCGCGGTCGTGGTCTTGCCGACACCACCCGAGCCGCAGCACACGATGATCCGGATGCCCGGATCGTCGAGCAGCGCGTCCGTGTCCAGCACGGGCGCGGTGCCCGTGGCTGTGCCTGTACCGGCGTCCGTACGCGCATCGGTGCCCGGTTCCGTACCCGCTCTCATGCACCCATCCCTTGGCCCGCCTCGTCGCCCATGCCCTGCTTGCGGAGTTCGACCGCGAGGTCGTACAGACCGGGCAGGTCCACGCCTTCGCCGATCAGCGGAAGTTCGTCGGTCGGCAGGTCCAGATCCGCGAGGACCGCGCGCTGCTCGCGCTCCAGCTCGACCCGCTGGGCATGCTCGGAGGCCTGCTCGATCAGCGGACGTACCAGCGCAGCGGACCCGGTCACGCCCGCCCGGGTGAGCGTCTTGGCGATCTCCTTGCGGCGGCCCCCCGAGGCGGTACGCAGCGCGTCCTCGTCCAGCAGATGCGGCCGCACCATGTTCACGATGACCCGGCCCACCGGCAGTTCGGCCGCCCGCAGCTCCGCGACGCCGTCCGCGGTCTCCTGGACCGGCATCTCCTCCAGCAGCGTCACCAGGTGGACCGCTGTCTCCGGGGACTTCAGCACCCGCATCACGGCCTGCGCCTGATTGTGTATCGGGCCGATCCGGGCCAGCCCCGCCACCTCGTCGTTCACATTGAGGAAGCGCGTGATGCGGCCGGTGGGCGGCGCATCCATGATCACGTAGTCGTAGCTGTACCGGCCCTGCTTGTCCTTGCGGCGTACGGCTTCGCAGGCCTTGCCCGTCAGCAGCACGTCCCGTACACCGGGGGCGATCGTCGTGGCGAAGTCGATCGCACCGAGCTTCTTGAGCGCCCGGCCCGCGCTGCCGAGCTTGTAGAACATCTGGAGGTAGTCGAGGAGCGCACGCTCCGCGTCGATCGCGAGGGCATACACCTCGCCGCCGCCCGGCGCGACGGCGATCTTGCGCTCCTCGTACGGAAGGGAATCCGTCTCGAAGAGCTGGGCGATGCCCTGCCTGCCCTCGACCTCGACGAGGAGGGTGCGCTTGCCCTCGGTCGCGAGGGCGAGCGCGAGGGCGGCGGCGACCGTGGTCTTACCGGTACCGCCCTTGCCGCTGACGACCTGGAACCTGCTCACGTATTCGAGCCTAACCAGTACGGCCCCGGGCTACGCACGAGCCCGTACGTGCCAGGCATTACAGTCGGCCTATGACCAAGTGGGAATACGCGACCGTGCCCCTTCTCGTGCACGCGACGAAGCAGATTCTGGACACCTGGGGCGAGGACGGCTGGGAGCTGGTCCAGGTCGTTCCCGGCCCGAACAACCCCGAGCAGCTCGTGGCCTACCTGAAGCGGGAGAAGCCGTAGTGGCGGGCGCCGTCGAGGCGAAGCTCGCCGAACTCGGGCTGACGCTGCCGGACGTCGTACCGCCGCTCGCCTCGTATCAGCCGGCCGTCCAGTCCGGGGTGTACGTGTACACGTCGGGCCAGCTGCCCATGGTGGAGGGCAAGCTTCCGGTCACCGGCAAGGTCGGTGGGGAGGTCACGCCGGACGAGGCCAAGGAACTGGCCAGGATCTGCGCGCTCAACGCGCTGGCCGCCGTGAAGTCGGTCGCGGGCGACCTGGACCGGATCAAGCGGGTCGTGAAGGTCGTGGGCTTCGTCGCCTCGGCCTCCGACTTCACCGGGCAGCCCGCCGTGATCAACGGTGCGAGCGAGCTGCTGGGCGCGGTGCTCGGCGACAAGGGCGTGCACGCGCGCAGCGCAGTGGGCGTCGCGGTGCTGCCGCTGGACGCGCCGGTCGAGGTCGAGGTGCAGGTCGAGCTGGACGGGGCCTGAGCCGCTGCCGCAGTGAGGCGGGTACCTCTCTGATCCGTGATCCCGTCCGGTCCGTGCGACCGGACGGGATCACGCGTTCCACGGCCCGGGGTCCACGCCTGAAGCCCGTCGCGCCCCGGGCGCCCCTTGCTGCCTCTCGAACATCGTCGCGGTTCCGGATAGCCTCCGGCCATGTCCAATGGTCAGTGGTACCCACCGGAATGGCCCGACCGGATCCGGGCACTTGCCGCAGGTGAGCTCACGGCCGCGACGCCCCGGCGCGCGGCCACCGTGATGCTGCTCCGGGACCCCGCTGACACCGAGGGCGGGCCCGCCGTCCACATGCTGCGCCGCCGCACCTCCATGGCTTTTGCCGGGGGTGCGTACGCCTATCCGGGTGGCGGCGTCGACCCGCGCGACGACGACCGCCTCGTCGGCTGGGCCGGACCCGCGCTGGAGCTCTGGGCCGAGCGGCTCGGCGTCGGTACGGTCACCGAGGCGCAGGCCATCGTCTGTGCGGCGGTCCGCGAGACGTACGAGGAGTCGGGTGTCCTCCTCGCCGGGCCGACCGCCGACACCGTCGTCAGCGACACCACGGGCGCCGACTGGGAGGCGGACCGCGAGGCCCTCGTCGCCCGCGAGCTGTCCTTCGCCGAGTTCCTCGACCGGCGCGGGCTCGTGCTCCGCTCCGATCTGCTCGGGGCGTGGGCGCGCTGGATCACACCCGAGTTCGAACCCCGGCGCTATGACACGTGGTTCTTCGTCGCCGCGCTTCCCGAGGGCCAGCGCACCATCTCCCATGGCCCCGAAGGCATGGGAGGTGCCCCCTCCGCCTCCACCGAGGCCGACCTCGCGCTTTGGATCTCCGCGGCGGAAGCCACCGACGGATACGACCGGGGCGATCTGCTCATGATGCCGCCGACCGTGTCGACGCTGCGTCAGCTGCGCCCGTACGGCACCGCTGCCGAGGCGCTGAAGGCCGCGTCCTCCCAGGATCTCACCCCCGTACTCGCGCGGGCGCGGCTGGAGGACGGTGAACTGGTGCTGAGCTGGCCGGGGCACGACGAATTCACCAAGCACATCCCGACCGGAGATGGTTCCGCATGAGCGACGCAGCAGCGCTGCCCGGGCAGCCGCGCGGAGGGGTCCTCTCCGGCCCCGCGACCGCCCGTGCGGTCAACGTTCTGGCCCCCAACGCCTCGGCGATGACGCTCGACGGCACCAACACCTGGATCGTCGCCGAGCCGGACTCCGACCTCGCGGTCGTCATCGACCCGGGCCCTCTTGACGACAGCCATCTGCAGGCCGTCATCGACACCGCCGAGCGCGCCGGCCGGCGGATCGGCCTCACGCTCCTCACCCACGGTCACCCCGACCACGCGGAGGGCGCGGCGCGCTTCGCCGAGCTGACCCGTACGACGGTGAGGGCGCTGGACCCGGCGCTGCGGCTCGGCGAGGAGGGGCTGACGACGGGCGACGTGATCACCACCGGAGGGCTCGAACTGCGGGTGGTCCCGACCCCGGGGCACACCTCCGACTCGCTCTCCTTCCATCTGCCCGCCGACCGGGCGGTGCTGACCGGCGACACGATCCTCGGGCGTGGCACCACGCTCGTCGCGCACCCGGACGGGCGGCTCGGCGACTACCTCGACTCGCTGCGGCGGCTGCGTTCGCTGACGGTCGACGACGGGGTGCACACGGTGCTGCCGGGGCACGGTCCGGTCCTGGACGACGCGCAGGGCGCGGTCGAGTTCTATCTCGCCCACCGCGCGCACCGGCTCGCCCAGGTGGAGACGGCGGTGGAGGCAGGGCACCGCTCGGCCACGGAGGTGGTGGCGTACGTGTACGCGGACGTGGACCGGTCGCTGTGGCCCGCGGCGGAGCTGTCGGTGCGGGCGCAGCTGGAGTATCTGGGTGAGCACGGGCTGATCTGAGCCGCTGTTACGCCCGTGGCGCTGATATCGGGGCTGCGAGGCGCCGTGACGCGCGAGAGGCCCCGCCGTCCGGCGGGGCCTCTCGCGTCGTGAGGGGGGTCCGGCTAGCGCGAACGCTTCGCCAGGCGCTCCACATCCAGCAGGATCACGGCGCGTGCCTCCAGGCGGAGCCAGCCGCGGCCCGCGAAGTCGGCAAGCGCCTTGTTGACCGTCTCGCGGGAGGCGCCGACCAGCTGGGCCAGCTCTTCCTGGGTCAGGTCGTGGACGACGTGGATGCCTTCCTCCGACTGGACGCCGAACCGGCGCGACAGGTCGAGGAGGGCGCGGGCGACACGGCCCGGTACGTCGGAGAAGACCAGGTCGGACATCTGGTCGTTGGTCTTGCGCAGTCGACGGGCGACAGCGCGCAGCAGGGCCGTAGCCACCTCGGGGCGGGCGTTCAGCCAGGGCTGCAGGTCGCCGTGGCCGAGGCCGAGGAGCTTGACCTCGGTCAGCGCGGTGGCGGTGGCGGTGCGCGGGCCCGGGTCGAAGAGCGACAGCTCACCGATCAGCTCGCCGGGGCCGAGGACGGCCAGCATGTTCTCGCGCCCGTCGGGGGACGTGCGGTGGAGCTTCACCTTGCCCTCGGTGACCACGTACAGGCGGTCACCCTGGTCGCCCTCGTGGAAGAGAGCGTCGCCGCGTGCGAGGGTCACCTCACTCATCGAGGCGCGGAGCTCCGCGGCCTGCTCGTCATCGAGCGCCGCGAAAAGCGGGGCGCGCCGCAGAACGTCGTCCACGAGTTCTCTCCTTGTCGGCCTGTTCAGGGAACCGTGGTCCCCATCATGCCGGACGGTAAAACAGTGCGATCAATCACAAACCAGTTTGACGCACGGGCGCGCCCCATCGTGCCGCAGGGGGCCGATTGGGGACGGATCCACGGTGACCGGGGCGGATGTCAGTGCCTGGCTCTAGGCTGGCCGGGTGTCCAACAAGCCGGTGAGAGCGCAGGCCGAGGGGGCTGATGAGGTGTCGGAAGACCGTAATTCCGCTGTGGGCGAACAGTCTACGAGTCAACCGGCAAAAGCCGCAAAACACCCACCTCGGGAGTCGGTGACGCCGGTGGCGTCCGGGGGGCCCGCGAAGGCGTCCAAGGGGTCCGCGAAGAAGGCCGGGGCATCGGCGAAGAAGTCCGGGGCGGCGGTGAGGCCGGGAAAGTCCGGGAAGCCGGAGTCACACCTCGCGATGGTCCGCCGCGCCCGCCGGATCAACCGCGAGCTCGCCGAGGTCTATCCGTACGCCCATCCGGAGCTGGACTTCCGGAACCCCTTCGAGCTCCTGGTCGCCACGGTCCTCTCCGCCCAGACCACCGATCTGAGAGTCAACCAGACCACCCCCGCGCTGTTCGCCGCCTACCCGACCCCCGAGGACATGGCCGCGGCCGTCCCCGAGGAGCTGGAGGAGGTCATCCGGCCGACCGGCTTCTTCCGGGCCAAGGCCAGGTCGCTGATAGGGCTCTCCGCGGCCCTCAGGGACAACTTCGGCGGTGAGGTCCCGGGGCGGCTGGCGGACCTGGTCACGCTGCCCGGCGTCGGCCGCAAGACCGCCAATGTCGTCCTCGGCAATGCCTTCGGCGTCCCCGGCATCACGGTCGACACCCACTTCGGCCGACTGGTCCGCCGCTGGAAGTGGACGGAGCAGGAGGACCCGGAGAAGGTCGAGGCGGAGATCGCCGCGATCTTCCCCAAGAGCGAGTGGACGATGCTCTCGCACCGCGTCGTCTTCCACGGCCGCCGTATCTGCCACGCCCGCAGGCCCGCCTGCGGCGCCTGTCCGATCGCCCCGCTCTGCCCCTCGTACGGCGAGGGAGAGACGGATCCGGAGAAGGCCCGGAAGCTCCTGAAATACGAGATGGGCGGACAGCCCGGCCAGCGGCTGAGCCCGCCGCCCGACTACCCGGGCAAGCCCGCGCCGGCGCCGGGCGCCGGGTGACGGAGCGCCTTTCCGGAACGAAATGCGCGACCGCAGGCGTTGTGAGACGAGGGGTGCCTATGAAGACGCACGAACAGAGCCACGTGGAGGATCACTCCGCGGGCGTGGGCCGGGACGGCACGATCACCGTCTCGACGGACGGGCTGCCCGAGTGGCTCGAGCCCGTCGCCCGCGCCGCACGGACCATCGAGCCCCAGCAGCTCAGCCGCTTTCTGCCGCCCGAGAGCGGCGCCGGGCGCCAGTCCGCCGTCCTGGTCCTGTTCGGTGAGGGCGAGCACGGGCCCGAGCTGCTCCTGATGGAGCGCTCGGGGTCACTGCGTTCCCACGCCGGGCAGCCGTCCTTCCCCGGGGGAGCCCTGGACCCCGAGGACGGCGACCAGGCGACCGCAGGACCGCTCAGGGCGGCTCTGCGGGAGGCCGAGGAGGAGACCGGACTCGATCCGCGTGGCGTCCAGCTCTTTGCTGTGCTGCCCCGGCTCTACATCCCGGTGAGCAGTTTCGTCGTCACGCCCGTACTCGGCTGGTGGCGGACGCCGAGCCCGGTCGGGGTCGTCGATCCGGCCGAGACTGCCCGGGTCTTCACGGTTCCCGTGGCGGATCTCACTGATCCGGCCAATCGGGTGACGACGGTGCATCCCAGCGGTCACCGAGGCCCGGCATTCCTGGTCGAATCGGCACTGGTCTGGGGTTTCACCGCCGGGGTGATCGACCGCATTCTGCACTTCGCGGGTTGGGAGCGCCCCTGGGACGGTACCAGGCAGGTGCCGCTCGACTGGCGCGCATGACAGGCTGACTTCCGTGCTGGGCCGTTCGGGCCTGCCCGGTCCCAGCCGAACGAAACGGGTCCGGTGACGAATCTGCGAGGCAATAGACGGTGAACGTGCTGGACATCCTGCTGCTGGCCGGCGCCGTGTGGTTCGCAGTGATCGGCTACCGCCAGGGCTTCGTCGTCGGCATCCTGTCGGTCATCGGCTTCCTGGGCGGCGGCCTGGTCGCCGTCTATCTGCTGCCGGTCCTGTGGGACCAGCTGACGGACGGCTCCGAGGTCTCCTCCACGGCCGCTGTGGTCGCGGTCATCATCGTGATCGTGTGCGCCTCCGTCGGCCAGGCTTTCACCACCCACCTCGGCAACAAACTCCGGCGGTACATCACGTGGTCGCCCGCCCGCGCCCTCGATGCCACCGGCGGCGCACTCGTCAATGTGGTCGCGATGCTGCTGGTGGCGTGGCTGATCGGTTCCGCGCTGGCGGGCACGTCGTTGCCGACGCTGGGCAAGGAGGTGCGTAACTCCTCGGTGCTGCTCGGCATCTCCCGGGTGATGCCCGCGCAGGCCTCCACCTGGTTCACGGACTTCTCCTCCGTCCTCGCGCAGAACGGCTTTCCGCAGGTCTTCAGCCCCTTCGTCAATGAGCCGATCACCGAGGTCAGGGCTCCGGATCCGGCGCTGGCCCGCAGCCCCGTCGCGGCCCGTGCCAAGCAGTCCATCGTCAAGGTCGTCGGTACGGCCCCGAGTTGCGGCAAGGTCCTCGAAGGCACCGGCTTCGTCTTCTCCGACCGTCGGGTGATGACCAACGCCCATGTCGTGGGCGGCGTCGACGAGCCGACCGTCCAGATCGGCGGCCAGGGGCGGCTGTACGACGCGAAGGTCGTCCTCTACGACTGGCAGCGCGACATCGCCGTACTCGACGTCCCGGATCTCGACGCGAAGCCGCTGAAGTTCACCGCTACGGACCGCGACGCCGCGACGGGGAACGACGCCATCGTCGCGGGCTTCCCGGAGAACGGCTCGTACGACGTACGCTCCGCGCGTGTCCGCGGCCGCATCGAAGCCGACGGCCCGGACATCTACCACCGGGGCACCGTCCGCCGCGATGTGTACTCGCTCTTCGCGACGGTCCGCCAGGGAAACTCCGGCGGACCGCTGCTGACCCCCGACGGCAAGGTGTACGGGGTCGTCTTCGCCAAGTCGCTGGACGACCCCGACACGGGCTACGCCCTGACCGCCGACGAGATCCGCCAGGACATCGCCGACGGCCGCACCGCCAACCAGCAGGTCGACAGTCAGGCGTGTGCGCTGTAGGGAAGCGGACAGGGGCCGGCCCGGATCCGATCCGTGTGATCAGGTCAGGACTGCGTCATCCGCGAGGATGGCGCAGCCGCGCCGAGACCCAGCGGGCCCGGCGGCGGAGAATATGCGGAATGCCCAGCTGGGGATCATGCAGGTCATGCACACCGAGCACCCGGCCCCGAGGACCGTCCCCCTCATGAATGCTCGGATCCGCCGTAGCGGTCGAGCGACGATTACGTGCTGCGTCACCGAAGTCGTGCGTCCAGCCCATACCCCGACGTCTGCCCGTGCCTCATGGTCGGTAATCGTGCGGGCGCCAGCCAATTGGCCTATGCGCCGGGCAATTGGCTGTTCGTCGGACAACTGTGCTCTTCCAGCCACCGGTTGGTCGCGACCGGTTACCTGTTCGGCCACCCTCGGGGCCCGTCCCGGAGCTACCGGTCGGGCTCGGGATCCTTGAGCCAGTTGATGAGTTCGGTCGAGAAACCGGCCGGATCCTCCTCGTGCGGGAAGTGCCCCAGACCATCGAAAAGTCGCCAACGGTACGGCGCTTCGACGTACTCGCCGGACCCCGCCGCACTCCGCGTACGGGCCACCGGATCGAGCGAACCGTGCAGATGCAGGGTCGGCACCCGTACCGGTCGTTTCATCCGGCGGTTGAACTGGACGCCGTCCGGGCGCGCCATGGAGCGCACCATCCAGCGATACGGCTCGATCGAGCAGTGAGCCGTCGACGGGATGCACATCGCACGCCGGTAGACGTCCACTGCCGCGTCGTCGGGGAACTCCGACGCCCGTGGCCCCGACCAGTCACGGATCAGCCGGCCCACCAAGGCCCCGTCGTCCGCGACGAGCTGACGCTCCGGCACCCAGGGGCGCTGGAAGCCCCAGATGTACGAGCCTGCCCGGGACTGCGCGAAGTCGGAGAGCATCGAGGACCGCCAGCGGCGCGGATGCGGCATGGAGGAGACCACCAGCCGGCGCACCAGCTTGGGCCGCATCACCGCGGCCGTCCAGGCGAGGTATCCGCCCATGTCATGACCGACCAGCGCCGCGTCCGGCTCACCGAGCGACCGGATCACGCCTGTGACGTCGAGGGCCAGGTTGGCGGGGTCGTACCCCCGCGGCGTACGGTCGCTGCCGCCCACCCCGCGCAGATCCATCGCGACGGCACGGAAGCCGGCGTCGGCGAGCGCGGTCAGCTGATGGCGCCAGGTCCACCAGAACTGCGGGAAACCGTGCAGCAGCAGTACCAGGGGGCCGTCGCCCAGCTCCGCGATGTGGAAGCGTGCCCCGTTGGCCGCCACATCCCGGTGGATCCAGGGACCGTCGATCCGTACAGGACTGCCGGAGCCGGAGCCAAGGCCTGACGAGCCGGAGCCCGGGCCGGAGCCTGTGGGGCCGAATGCGCTGGAATCGGGGACGGTCATGTGGACGAGCGTGCCACAGCGGACGCATTGTCCTTGACCGCGGACTTCGCTCCGGCGTTCTCCGTCCGCGTGCCGCCCGAGGCGGTGACGGCCGGGCGACCGACACTCGCGGTGATCGCCGGACGCGGGTGCGGCTTGGCGCCCTGCAGCACGGCCGCCGACAGCTTGGCCGACGCGATCGACTTCTCCGGCGGCTTGACCTTCTTGAACTTGGCCATGGCGATCAGCGCGAGCACGATCGCCAGCAGAATGAACGCACCGCCCACGATCAGGAACGACCAGGCGAGCCCGAGACCCAGGTTGTGGATTCCGTACGCCGCCGCGAAGCTCAGCACCGGCAACGAGAACAGGATCAGCACTCCCGCGACGATGAACGCCACGCTGCCGGTCACACCCCGCTTGACGTCCTGCCGCACCTCGGCCTTGGCCAGGGCGATCTCGTCGTGCACCAGCGCGGACATCTCGGCCGTCGCCGAGGCGACCAGCTGACCGAGACTGCGGTCGGCGCTGCCCGCGTAGTTGCCGGGGTCGCTCATCCCTGACTCCCTCTTCTGCTCTCCTGCTCAACACATCTGGTGTCAGATCATGCCGGACTGTCCGGCTTGCTGCTCGCCACCCCCGCCACTTGGGCAAGGCGCCGGTGCTCTGCAGCCTTCTTCTCGTAGATCGCGGCCATCCGGAGGTGGTACGCCGGATCGTCCTGTTCGTAGATGTCGGGTACCCCGTCCTCGTCCTCGTCGCGCTCCTCCGCCTCGTACAGCGCCCGGTAGGTACGTACCCGGAGTTTGAGCAGCACACCGGAGAACACGGCGGCCAACAGCGACCCCATCAGCACGGCTGCCTTGATCTCGTTCTCGATGAACGCGTCGCCCTCGAACGCCAGCTCGCCGATGAGCAGCGAGACGGTGAAGCCGATCCCGGCGAGCGCGGCGATCGCGAAGACGTCCGCCCAGGCCAGGTCCTTGTTCAGCTCCGCCTTGGTGAAACGGGCGGCCAGCCATGTACCGCCGAAGATGCCGACCGTCTTGCCGACGACGAGCCCCAGCACGACACCGAGCGTCTCGGGCCGCGTGAAGACACTCGCCACCGCGTCACCGGAGAGCGACACCCCGGCCGAGAACAGAGCGAAGAGCGGCACGGCGAGACCGGCCGACAGCGGGCGTATCAGGTGCTCGATGTGCTCGCCGGGGGAGTGCTCCTCGCCCTCGCGCCGGGTGCAGCGCAGCATCAGCCCCATGGCGACACCGGCGATGGTGGCATGGATGCCGCTGTTGTACATCAGTCCCCAGATGACCAGGGCGAGCGGGATGTAGACGTACCAGCCGCGGACGTTCTTGCGCAGCAGGAGGTAGAAGACGGCGAGGCCGACGAAGGCGCCGGCGAGCGCGGCGAGGTCGATGTCGTCGGTGAAGAAGATCGCGATGATCAGGATCGCGAGGAGGTCGTCGACGACGGCGAGCGTGAGCAGGAAGGCGCGGAGCGCGGACGGCAGCGAGGTGCCGATGACCGCGAGCACAGCGAGTGCGAAGGCGATATCGGTGGCTGTGGGGACGGCCCATCCGGCGGTTGAACCGCCGCCGATCACTGTCACCAGCGTGTAGACGACGGCCGGCGCGGCCATTCCGGACACGGCGGCGATGACCGGCAGCGCGGCCGCCTTGGGATCGCGCAGCTCACCCGCGACCAGTTCGCGCTTGAGCTCGACGCCCGCGACGAAGAAGAAGACCGCAAGCAGCCCGTCGGCCGCCCAGTGCTGCACGGAGAGATTCAGTCCCAGGGACTCCGGCCCGAAGTGGAAGTCGCTGATGGCCCGGTAACTCGAGCCGAGGGTGTTCGCCCAGACCAGCGCCGCGATGGCGGCGCCCAGCAGGATGACTCCGCCGACGGTCTCGGTGCGCAGGGCGTCCGCGAGGTAGTTCCGCTCGGGGAGGGAGAGGCGCCCGAGGAAGGTCCGGTGCGACGGCGGGGGTGTGGGGGTGGGCGCGGCCACGAGTGGAGACCTCCGGGTCGGTACGGCAGCGATGGCATGGCTGATGCACTTGCCGACCAGACTTCCCGGCACACCCTGTGGAGATTTCTTGATGTGTTGTTGACGTTGCAGCCACTCTACCCGGGGTGTGCGGGGGCGTATCCAGTGATCTTCACCTTAGATGCCCGAGGGGCACCCGGCGCGTTGCCGGATGCCCCTCGGGTTCGTACACCTACGTCGGCCGGTGCTCCGGCCTTCTGCCTGTGCCCCTGTCAGTCCTCGGACGAAGACGTCGGCAGCTGAGTCTGGATGAGGTCCATCACCGAGGAGTCGGTGAGCGTGGTGACGTCGCCCAGCTCGCGGTTCTCCGCGACGTCACGCAGCAGACGCCGCATGATCTTGCCGGAGCGGGTCTTCGGCAGCTCGGCCACCGGCAGGATCCGCTTCGGCTTGGCGATCGGGCCGAGCGTGGCACCGACGTGGTTGCGCAGGTCCGCGACGAGTTCGTCGGAGGCGGACGCGGTGCCACGCAGTATCACGAACGCGACGATGGCCTGACCGGTCGTCTCGTCGGCCGCGCCGACCACGGCCGCCTCGGCGACGGACGGGTGGGACACGAGCGCCGACTCGACCTCGGTCGTCGAGATGTTGTGCCCGGACACGAGCATCACGTCGTCGACCCGGCCGAGCAGCCAGATGTCGCCGTCCTCGTCCTTCTTGGCGCCGTCGCCCGCGAAGTACTTGCCCTCGAAGCGCGACCAGTACGTGTCGATGAAGCGCTGGTCGTCACCCCAGATGGTGCGGAGCATCGACGGCCACGGCTCGGTGAGGACGAGGTAGCCGCCCCCGCCGTTCTCCACCTCGTTGGCTTCGTCGTCGACGACGGTGGCGGAGATGCCGGGCAGGGCGCGCTGCGCCGAACCGGGCTTGGTGGCCGTGACACCGGGGAGCGGCGAGATCATCATCGCGCCGGTCTCGGTCTGCCACCAGGTGTCCACGATCGGGCACCTGTCGGCGCCGATGTGCTTGCGGTACCACATCCACGCCTCGGGGTTGATCGGCTCACCGACCGAACCGAGGACCCGCAGCGAGGACAGGTCGAACTTGGCGGGGATGTCGTCGCCCCACTTCATGAACGTCCGGATGGCGGTCGGCGCGGTGTACAGGATCGTGACGCCGTACTTCTGCACGATCTCCCAGAAACGCCCCTGGTGGGGGGTGTCGGGCGTGCCCTCGTACATGACCTGCGTCGCGCCGTTGGCCAGCGGTCCGTACACGATGTACGAGTGCCCGGTCACCCAGCCGATGTCGGCCGTGCACCAGTAGACATCGGTCTCCGGCTTGAGGTCGAAGACCGCGTTGTGGGTGTACGCGGCCTGCGTGAGGTAGCCGCCGGAGGTGTGCAGGATGCCCTTCGGCTTACCCGTCGTACCCGAGGTGTAGAGGATGAAGAGCGGCTGCTCCGCCTCGAAGGCCTCGGGGGTGTGCTCGGCGGACTGGCGGCCGGTGATCTCGTGCCACCAGATGTCGCGGCCCTCGGTCCACGCGGTGTCCTGGCCGGTGCGCCGCACCACGAGGACATGTTCGACGCCGTCGATACGGGATACGGCGTCGTCGACCGCGGGCTTCAGTGCCGACGGCTTGCCGCGGCGGTAGCCGCCGTCGGCCGTGATGACGACCTTGGCGTCCGCGTCCTTAATGCGGGCGGCGATGGCGTCGGCGGAGAAGCCGCCGAAGACCACCGAGTGCGCGGCGCCGATGCGGGCGCAGGCCAGCATCGCGACGGCGGCCTCGGGGATCATCGGCAGGTAGACGGCGACCCGGTCGCCCTTGGCGACACCGAGCTCGGTGAGGGCGTTGGCGGCGCGGGAGACCTCGTCCTTCAGCTCTGCGTAGGTGATCGCGCGGCTGTCGCCGGGCTCACCCTCGAAGTGGATGGCGACCCGGTCGCCGTTGCCCGCCTCGACGTGGCGGTCCACACAGTTGTACGCGACGTTCAGCTTGCCGTCCGCGAACCACTTCGCGAAGGGCGGATTGCTCCAGTCGAGCGTCTCGGTCGGCTCCGTGGCCCAGGTCAGGCGCCGGGCCTGCTCGGCCCAGAAGCCCAGCCGGTCCGCCTTGGCCTGCTCGTACGCCTCGGCTGTGACGTTGGCGTTCGCGGCCAGATCGGCGGGCGGTGCGAACCGCCGCTCCTCCTTGAGCAGATTGGCCAGGCTTTCGTTGCTCACGACATCTCCCATTCCCAGGGTGTCCGTTGTGTCCCGGGGCATAGCTCATCAGGCCGGGGGCCGGGTGACAAGTGTCTGCCAGGAATTGGTTTAGACCTGTGTTTTCGTGTATGGGGCACGGTCCCGCCCCCCACCTGCGATGCGGTGCAGCACAGTGCAATGCGGAAGCGGGACCACAAGGTCTCACGGACCCGGGGTGCGTGCGGTTCAGGCGCTTGTACGTTCCAACTCGCCGGAACCGGAAGGATCGCCGGGGCCCACGTGGTCGAAGACCTCGTCGATACATGTACCGGCGCTCGCGCCCTCGGTCAGGAGGTATGCCTGCGCCTCACCGACATGGAAGTACATCCCGTGGAGCTGCAGTGTGCCCTCGGCGAGTCGCCGCGATACCGATTCGTGGGCGCGCAGATGGTCCAGCTGCTGGACCACGTTGGTGAGGCAGAGCTGCTCCACCGCATCGGCGGGCAGCCGGCCGGAGATCCGCGCCCAGGCGCGATGCCGGGACTCCATCCGTTCCAGGCTCGGCAGACCGTGCCGCAGCCACCGCCACAGGGATGTCTGCGGGTTGTCCGGCTCGGCGCCCAGCAGTGCCTGCATCGCGCCGCAGCCGGAGTGGCCGCACACGGTGATGGACTCCACCTGAAGCACGTCCACCGCGTACTCGATCGCGGCGCCCACCGAGTCGTCGCCGGCTTCCGCGCCCGGTGGGGGCACCAGATTGCCGACGTTCCGCACGGTGAACAGGTCTCCCGGACCGCTGGCTGTGATCATGCTGGTGACCAGCCGGGAGTCCGCGCAGGTGATGAAGAGCTGGGAGGGGCGCTGCCCCTCCCGGGCCAGCCGGGCCAGTTCCTCGCGCACCAGCGGAGCCGTGTTGCGCTGGAACGAACTCAGACCACTGACCAGCCGGTGCGCGCCGGTCCGACGGGGGGTGGCGGGGAGTGCGGTGGATGAAGGAGCGCCGGGAACGGGTTCGGCGGTTGGGGCCGCGTCGCTCGTGGTCGGCGTTGAGTTGCTCGTGGCGTCGGTCGCCGTGGCGTCGGTTGTTCCGGGGCTGGGGCGGGTGGCGGCGGCGTGGTGCTCACTGCCGGCGTCGGCTCGCGTGCCGCCGTCGCGGTGGACGCTGTCCGGTTCGGGCCGGTCGTGGCAGTGGTGATTGCGCCACGGCGTCCAGGGGCGGCAGCAGGAGTGCGCCGCCGAGGCAGGCTCGGCGATCCGGCCCCCGGCTCTGCCGGTGAAGACGACCCGGCCGCCCTGGGCGGTCTGAGCGTCGCTCCAGTCCTGGATCGTCTCGTATGCCGCATGGTCCATGAAGAAGCCGTCCAACTCGACCACTGCATCCCCGCCTTGGGGAAGCCTGCCGAGCGTTCGGCTGAGCCGTGGAACCGCGAGGAACGTCAACTGCCCACGTACGACCACGAGATGCTGTCCGCCCTGATCCGTCACCGTGATCCGTGTCCGGGCCAGCCGGTGCAGAGCGATGACGACGGCCACCGCGATGCCGATCGCCACACCTTTCAGCACACCGAAGAGCACCACACCGGTGATCGTCGCCCCGTAGACCGGGAATTCGCGATGCTTGTGAACATTGCGGATATGGGCGTAGCTCACCATCTGGATGCCGACCATCATCACCAGTGCGGCGAGCGCGGCCAGCGGGATCCACTCCAGCGCCGTGACCAGCAACCCGGCGGCGAGCAGGACCCAGACGCCGTGCAGGACGGTGGAGGCGCGGCCGGTGGCCCCGGCCCGTACATTCGCCGAACTGCGCACAGCGCCCCCTGACACCGGCAGCCCGCCCAGCAGGCCGGCCAGGACATTGGAGATGCCCTGGCCGCGCAGTTCGCGGTCGAGGTCGGCGCGCCTGACCGGCGGGGCGGTCGGGACTGCCGACGTGGGAGTCTCGGTGCTCTGCCGCCCGGCGCGGTCGGTGGTCAGCTTGTCCACCGCGACCGCTGCGAGCAGTGATTCGAGGCTGGCCACCAGCATCACGGTGAACATGGCTGTGGCGAGGGCCAGTACGGGGCCCTGCGGGAGTTCGGGCAGGGCGTGCGACCGCCAGGAGGGCAGATCCACCCGGGCGATGCCGGGAGCCGCCACCGCCGCCACCGTTGTGGCGATCGCCACCGAGGCGAGGGCCGCCGGAATTCTCCGGACCGCCCGTCCGATCCGCCCGGGGAGCCGTGGCCAGGCCATCAGGATGGCGATGGTCAGCCCGCCGACGAGAGGAGCGGCCGGGCTGAGCCGGTCCAACTGGGCAGGCAGGGCGAGGGCATTGTCGACGGCCGAGCTCTGGGGTGAGCCGCCGAGCACGATATGCAGCTGGGCCAGTGCGATGGCCACGCCGATACCCGCCAGGGTGCCGTGCACGATGGCGGGACTGACGGCGAGAGCGCTGCGCGCCGCACGCACCGCGCCCAGCAGGATCTGCAGCAGCCCGGCGCCGATGGTGATCGCGCAGGTGGTGCGCCAGCCGTGGATCTGGATCAACTCGGCTGTGACCACGGTCAGTCCGGCGGACGGGCCACTGACCTGAAGGGGGGTGCCGCCGAGCAGTCCGGCGACGATGCCGCCGATGGCCGCGGAGACGAGTCCGGCCTCCAGTGGGGCGTCCATGGCCACGGCGAGGCCGAGCGACATGGGGACGGCAATGAGAAAGACAGTGATCGATGCGGACAGGTCGGCGCCCGCGATACGGAATCGTCCGCCGCGACGCGGCGGTGGCGGGCTGTGAGGTCGCTTGATTCCCGGGCCGTTGGACTGGCGCCAACTGCGGGACGTGTGGTCATCACGAGTGGGGACGCAGGCAGACATGTTCCCGTCTCCTCCGGGGCGGCGCGGTCGCGGAACGTGGGGGTCGCGGCCGTGGGTCACGGCGTGCAGCGGCGGGATTTCTCAACTCTCGGTAAATAGATCGTAATGGAGAGTAAAGAATCGTGTCCATTATTGGGGGCAAATAGTCGACTCAATCACCCATTCACGTGAATAAGAAGCTTTTCATACGGCCTGTCGTGCCGATTCGCTCAGGTCTGTGTGCGAGTGTGACCGCACCGTGTCGGCGCATTCCACGCAAATTACCTGAAAAGGAAGAGGGTGGGCGGATGATGGCCGCCACGAAGAGGCTCGCCCTGGGGGTCATGGCCGTCGCGCTCGTCGCGGGAGTCGCCGGCTGTTCCGGCTCGGATTCCGGTTCGGCTCTCGGGGCTGCGGGTCCGGGTGCGGAGAAGGGGGCTGCCGGACCTGAGAGGAACGCCCCCGAGAAGGCCTTCCGGCTCATCGGCGACGGCTCGACCTCCTTCACCGGCAGTCAGCCGAAGCAGCCCGTGCCGCTGCGCCTGGCGCCCGGTCAGACGCCCCCGCAGTTCGTGGTGTTCTCCTGGGACGGCGCGGGTGGGGACAGTCGGGAGCTGTTCTCCCACTTTCGCGAGGTCGGCAGGAAGTACCACGCGAACATGACCTACTTCATCAGCGGCGTGTACATGCTGCCGGAGGAGAAGCGGGAGCTCTACGACCCGCCGAAGCACAACGCGGGCAGCTCCGACATCGGCTTCAGCGACATCAAGGGGATCCGGGACACCATCACCCAGATCCGGGGCGCCTGGCAGGACGGCGACGAGATCGGCACCCACTTCAACGGCCACTTCTGCGGCCCGGACGGCGGCGTCGGCACCTGGTCGGTCGCCGAGTGGAAGCGTGAGATCAGCCAGGCCAAGTCCTTCGTGAAGAAGTGGAGGACGAACGTCCCGGACCTCGCGGACGAGAAGCCGCTGCCCTTCGACTACGACACGGAGCTGGTCGGCGGCCGCACCCCCTGTCTGGAGGGGCGGAAGAACATGGTGGCCGCAGCGCGGTCGATGGGCTTCCGCTACGACTCCAGCGGCGTGGGTGAACAGGTCTGGCCGAAGAAGAGGGACGGCGTCTGGGACCTCTCCCTGCAACGCGTTCCGGTGCCGGGGAGGGAGTTCGAGGCGCTGTCGACGGACTACGACTTCATGTCCAACCAGTCCGGGACGGCCGGACAGGGCGACCCGGACCAGTACGAGTACTGGGGCGACCAGATGCGCGACGGTCTGATCCAGGCCTTCGACCGGGCGTACGAGGGAAACCGGGCGCCCCTGATCATCGGCAACGACTTCGAGTCCTGGAACGGTGGCACGTACATGCGCGCCGTCGAGGAGACCATCGAGGCGGTCTGCACCAAGGAGGACGTGCGTTGTGTGTCCTTCAGGCAGCTCGCCGACTGGCTGGACGCCCAGGACCCGGCGACGCTGGCGAAACTCCGCACACTCGACGTCGGCCAGGCGCCGAAGGAGGGCTGGGCGGCCCATTTCGCCGCCCAGGCCTCCGGAACGGCCGGGACTCCGGGAACCGTCAAGGCTCCCGGCGAATCCGACATGAAGCCGGGGGAGCACTGAAGCCCGTCGATCCGCCGCCCGCCGGGTCGACGGTGGACGGGGCCTCGGGCGGCCGGCTCACGCGGGCTGTGCTGCGGCTGCCTGTGCGCTCCGCTCGTCGAGCACGAAGGCGGGGTCGACCTGGGCGGCCAGGTCGGCGCCCGTCTTCTCGTTGCCCCAGCTCTCCGCGTTCTTCAAGTGGAAGTGCACCATCTGACGGGTGTAGCGCTCCCAGTCGCGCTGCTCGTACGAGTCCTCCGCGGCGTTCTGCAGAGCCTGCAGGGCCATCCGGTTGTCCGCCTCCAGAAGCTCGAAGCGGGCCGGACGCCCCTTCTCCATCGCCCGGACCCAGTCGGAGTGGCCGACCGTGACCAGTAGGTCGTCGCCGACCTCGGCCCGCAGGAAGTCCAGGTCGTCCTGGCCCTGCACCTTGTTGCCCACGACCTTCAGGGCGACTCCGAAGTCCCGTGCGTACTCCTTGTACTGGCGGTAGACCGAGACGCCCTTACGGGTCGGCTCGGCGACCAGGAACGTCATGTCGAAGCGGGTGAACATGCCGGACGCGAACGAATCCGAACCCGCGGTCATGTCGACGACCACATAGTCGTCGGGACCGTCGACAAGGTGGTTGAGGCAGAGCTCGACCGCGCCGACCTTGGAGTGGTAGCACGCCACCCCGAGATCCGACTCGGTGAACGGTCCGGTGGCCATCAGCCGGATGTCCCCGTCGTCGAGCCCGACCGTGCGGGCGCACGCGTCGTAGACCGGGTTGTCCTCGCGCACCCGCAGCAGCCGCGAGCCCTCGCCGGGCGGAGTCGTCTTGATCATTGTCTCCACCGAGGCGATGCGGGGGTTACTGCCTCGCAGATACTCCTTGATCAGGGGCAGGTGCGCACCCATGGCGGGCAGTGCTGCGGCCTCCTCCTCGTCGAGGCCGAGCGCGGCCCCGAGGTGCTGGTTGATGTCGGCGTCCACCGCGACGACATGGGCTTCGTTGGCGGCAAGGTGGCGAATGAAGAGCGAGGACAGCGTGGTCTTGCCGCTGCCGCCCTTCCCCACGAAAGCGATCTTCATGTTCACCTAGGGTAGCGGTGCAAACGCACTCCGCAGTTACCCTTCGTGAAGAAGGCCACTCCGGGGTGGTTGGGGCGCAGGGGGCGCGTAGCCTCGCTACTTATGAGTACGACTGCCTCAGATCCGCTCGCCGCCCTGGGTGCCCTGCCGGGTGTCTCCGATGCGGTGGACTCCGTACGCAAGGCCGTCGACCGGGTCTACGGCCACCGCGTCATGCGGCGCCGCAGCAACGAGATCACCGCGGAGGCGGCGCTCCGTGGCGCCCGCGGCTCCGCCGCACTCTCCGGTGCCGACTGGAACCTGGAGGAGGTGCGTCGACGCACCGACTTCAGCGGCGACGAGGAGTCGCAGGTGATCGGCGCCGCCCTGCGACTGACCGCGGAGGCGGGCCAACTGCTCTCGATCTGGCGGCAGTCGCCGCTGCGGGTCCTTGCCCGGTTGCACCTCGTGGCGGCAGGCGGGGCCGCGCCCGACGACACTGTCGGCCGCCCGCGGCTGGCCGGTGAACCGGTCGACGAGCCACTCATCGAAGCGCCGCTGCCCGATGCCGACGAGGTCGCGGGCCGGCTGGAGGGGCTCTCCGGATTGATCCTTTCGGGGAGTGCGGCGCCCGCGCTGGTGACGGCCGCGGTCGTGCACGGCGAACTGCTGGCGCTGCGTCCCTTCGGCTCGCACAACGGCCTTGTCGCGCGGACCGCCGAGCGGATCGTCCTGATCGGGAGCGGGCTCGACCCGAAAGCGATCTGCCCCGCCGAGGTCGGTCACGCCGAGCAGGGGAGGGCGGCGTACGTCGCGGCGTTCGAGGGGTATCGGTCGGGAACGCCGGATGGGATGTCCGCCTGGATCGCACACTGCGGGCGCGCGGTGGAGCTGGGGGTCAGGGAGTCGACGGCGGTCTGCGAAGCGCTTCAGCGTGGAGCCGCGTGACGGCCCTCGGGGCTGTCGGCACACACCTCAACTGACGGGCCCGTCAACCCTGTTGCGTTTCGTCAGCTTCACTGCCCGATAAAAGGGTTGCGGCGGTACCGTTCTCGGTACCGCCGCTGGCACGTCCACCCAGTTACCATGCGTCCTCGAAAATTGCCCATCAGGTCGGGAACTCAGCCCGTTCCCTGGTGCGGCTGGCCCGTAATCGACGGGTCGACGTCGCGTGGGTGCTGGGTATTCATGCTCGGTCCGTGGGGCCTTCTCTGCGTTATCAGGTAATCCTTTCGGATGTCCTTGGTCTCGCGGGCCGTTGAGTCCTTTGTACTCCAGAGCCAGGGCAAGCGGTAGTGCTGGCCTTACTTCTTTACTTTTGCGTTCAAATACGGGCGAGCCCGGCGGGTGGTCGGGGCGGAATCCGGGCGCCCGCGGAGGGTGTCGGACGTGAGTGGTCGGCACCCCGGCCCACGTCCCGGAACGGCGGCCGAGGGCACGTTCGGGTGTGGGCCGGGCTCGGGGGCCGGGTCGGATGCAGGAGGTCAGCCGGATGCTGTGGTCGTGCGCCGGCGCGAGGTGTACCAGACCAGCCCCGCTGTGACGGCCGCCGCGCCCACCGCCGCCGCGGCGACGAGTGCCGGGCGCGTCGGCATGGAGAAGGCGGGCAGCCGCTGCTTGAGTCGGACCGGGCGGTTGAAGACGAGAATCGGCCACTCCCGGAGCGTGGCCTCACGCCGCAACGCGCGGTCCGGATTGACCGCGTGCGGATGGCCGACGGACTCCAGCATCGGTACATCGGTCGCGGAATCGCTGTATGCGTAGCACCGCGAGAGGTCGTACCCCTCGGACACGGCGAGCGCCTTGACCGCCTCGGCCTTCGTCGGCCCGTATGCGTAGTACTCCACCTCACCGGTGAAACAGCCGTCGTCGCCCACGACCATCCGGGTGGCGACGACCCGGTCGGCGCCCAGCAACTCGCCGATCGGCTCGACGACCTCGGCGCCCGAGGTGGAAACGATGACCACGTCGCGTCCGGCGGTGTGGTGCTCCTCGATGAGGGTCGCCGCCTCGTCGTAGATGATCGGGTCGATCAGATCGTGCAGGGTCTCGGCGACGATTTCCTTCACCTGCTGGACGTTCCAGCCCTTGCAGAGCGCGGAGAGATATTCGCGCATCCGCTCCATCTGGTCGTGATCTGCGCCCCCGGCGAGGAACACGAACTGTGCGTACGCGGTGCGCAGTACGGCACGGCGGTTGATCAGTCCGCCTTGGTAGAAGGACTTGCTGAAGGTCAGAGTCGATGACTTCGCAATGACCGTCTTGTCCAGGTCGAAGAAGGCTGCTGTGCGCGGCAAGGAGTGGTTTTCCACAAGGCAGAGCATAGGGGCCCACCATTCGGCGTAAACTCCGGTGCATGGGTTTGCCTGAGAAGGCTCTCGGGTACACCATGGAAGTCACGGATCGTTCGCGACCGTGCTAACCCGGTCCGACTCCTCCCCCCCCGAGTCGGCCGTGGGGACGACCCCCGCTCTCCCCCCCGGCGGGGGTCGTCGCATGTCCGGACGCGTTTCTACCGCTCGGAATCAAGCATTCTGCCTCCTTCACGGCCGCGGCGGCCTGTCTTTTCGGCCCTCCTGCACGACTCCCTGTCGTCACAGTGTGTGACGGAAGCGATGCTCTCCGGAAGTCGCCGGTTTGGGTGACCGGGATATTCACAACGGTGGAGTTGTCCACAGTTTTAGAGCAAGATCCACACGATTTTCCGAAGCGCTGCACGGTGATTCCACCCGTGAAGTCCGCGGGTTCCGGATATCGCCGATCTCGGAACGCTCCGAGATCGCTGCGAAACCGCGGTGAAGGTGCAGTGAGAAGGGGGCGGAGATCGTGGCTGAATCCATCGCACGGGATCGTCTGCAGCTCGTCGGAGAACGCCGGGGCGGACCGTTGATCGTGACCGAGGATGTGGAACTGCTCGACGATCTGCTGCGGCTGTGCGCGGCCGCCGGCGCGGAGCCCGAGGTGCACCACACGCTGCCCGAAGGCAGAGGCGGCTGGGAGCAGGCTCCGATGGTCCTGGTGGGCGACGATGCGGCTCCGCGATGCCGCGGAGCGCTGCGCAGACAGGGTGTGATGCTCGTCGGGCACGACCAGGACGCGCCGGATGTCTGGCGGCAGGCCGTCGAGATCGGGGCCGAATATGTCCTGCGGCTGCCCGATGCGGAGAGCTGGCTCGTCGATCAGATCGCCAATGCGGCGGAGGGGGTGGGGCGGCCCGCTCTCACCGTCGGGGTGATCGGCGGGCGGGGCGGCGCCGGCGCGTCCACGCTGGCTTGTGCTCTCGCCGTGACCGCTGCCAGGGCCGGGCGGCGGACGATGCTGATCGACGGCGATCCGCTGGGCGGTGGCATCGATGTGCTGCTCGGCGGCGAGCGGGCCGAGGGGATGAGGTGGCCGGATTTCGCCCATTCCAAAGGGCGGGTTGGCGGTGGCGCCCTGGAGGAGTCGCTGCCCGCACTGCACGGGCTGCGGGTGCTCAGCTGGGGGCGTGACGACTGGGTGGTCATCCCACCGCAGGCCATGGAGGCGGTGCTGGCGGCCGCCCGCAGGCTCGGCGGGGTGGTGGTCGTCGATCTGCCGCGCCGGGTCGACGAGTCGGTGGCGAAGGCGCTGGCGCAGCTGGACCTCGGGCTGCTCGTGGTCCCCGGTGAACTGCGGGCGGTCGCGGCGGCAAAACGCGTGGCGTCGATGGCCGGGATGGTCCTGGGCGACCTGCGGGTGGTGGCACGCGGCCCCTACGCGGCGGGGCTGGACGAGCGCTGGGTGGCGCAGGCGCTCGGTTTGCCGCTTGCCGGTGAACTCCCTCTGGAATCAGGCTTGCTGGCGGCTCAGGACGACGGAGCGCCGCCCGGCTCCAGTGCCCGCGGGCCGCTCGCCAGATTCTGTACGGCGTTCTGGGAGCGGGCGCTTGCCGGTGGAGTCGGCGCGGGCCCCGACGGGGAAGGTGCGTCATGACCGACGGGCTCCTCGATGCCGTGCGGCAGCGGCTTGCGCAGAGCGGCGCCGCACCGACCCCGGCCGGAGTGGCGGCCGCGCTGCGCGCCCAGGGAAGGCTTCTCGGTGATGCCGAAGTCCTCGGCGCGGCAGAGGAGTTGCGCGGCGAACTTGTCGGTACGGGAGTTCTGGAACCGCTGCTCGCCGATCCGGCGGTGACGGATGTGCTGGTCTCCGCACCGGACCGGGTGTGGACGGACCGGGGCAGTGGGCTCGAACTCACCGGGGTGACCTTCCGCGACGCTCCGGCGGTGCGCAGGCTGGCGCAGCGGCTCGCGGCGGTGGCGGGACGGCGGCTGGACGATGCGCGGCCCTGGGTGGACGCGCGGCTTCCGGACGGGACCCGGATGCATGCGGTCCTGCCGCCGGTGGCCGTGGGTTCCACCTGTCTGTCGCTGCGGGTGGTGCGCCCCCGGGCCTTCTCTCTGGCGGAGTTGGTCGCGGCGGGCACCGTGCCGCCGGGTGGTGACCGGGTGCTGCGGGCGCTGGTCGAGGCCAGGGTCTCGTACCTGATCAGTGGCGGGACGGGGGCGGGGAAGACCACGTTGCTGTCGAGTTTGCTGGGGGCCGTCGGGGAGCGGGAGCGGATCGTGCTCGCCGAGGACTCGGCGGAGCTGCGGCCGGACCATCCACATGTGGTGCGGCTGGAGTCACGCCCTGCCAACCAGGAGGGTGCCGGACGGGTGACTCTGCGGGACCTGGTGCGGCAGGCGCTTCGGATGCGGCCCGACCGCCTGGTGGTCGGGGAGGTGCGGGGCGCCGAGGTCACCGAACTGCTCGCTGCGCTGAACACCGGCCATGAGGGTGGCTGCGGGACGGTTCACGCCAACGCTGCCGAGCATGTCCCGGCGCGGCTGGAGGCGTTGGGAACAGCAGCCGGTCTTGACCGCGTGGCGCTGCACAGTCAGCTGGCGGCGGCGCTGTCGGTGGTGGTCCATCTCGTACGGGACCGGGCCGGGGTACGCCGGATCGCCGAGGTGCATGTGCTGGAGCGGGATGCGGCCGGGCTGGTGGTGACCGTCCCGGCGCTGCGGTGGGGAGCCGACGGCTTTGTCCACGAGCGGGGCCGGGAGCGGCTGCGGTCCCTGATCGGGGGTGTGCTGTGACCGGTGGCACGGCGGCGGGGGCGCCGGAGTGCGCGACGTACGCGTCGGCCGTGTGTGCGGGGGCCGCGGCCTGGCTGATGGTGGGGCGGGGCCGAGGAACGCGGCGGGCGCGGGTGTTGTTCGTCGGCCCGGTGCTGGAGCCGGAGCCGCTGATCGGCCGGGACCGGGTCCGGCTGTGGTGCGCGGGGATCGTCCGGGAGCGGCGGGAGTGGCTGTGTCTTCCGGTGGCGTTGCTTCTCGCCGTGCTGGGCGAGTCCGTGCTGCCGGTGGTCGCGGGGGCGCTGGCGGTGCCGCTGGTGCGGCGATGGCTTCGGAAGCGGGCCGGGCGGCAGGAGCGGGAGCGCCGGGCGGACGCCGTGGTGGCGCTGTGCGGTGCGGTGGTGGGCGAACTGCGGGCCGGGCACGAGCCGGGGCAGGCACTGCTGGTGGCGGTGCGTGGCACGGGGGCGATGGGTGCGGCGGAGGCCGCGGTGTCGGCCGCGGCGCGATTCGGTGGCGATGTGCCGGAGGCGCTCGGACAGGCGGCGCGCGAACCCGGGCTGGAGGGGCTCGCCGGCGTGGCGGCCTGCTGGCGGGTGGCGGTCGACGGCGGGGCGGGGCTGGCAGCCGGTCTGGACCGCCTGGAGGGCGCACTGCGGGCCGAGCGGCGTCGGCGGGAGGAATTGCGGGCGCAGCTGGCGGGGGCCTGGTCGACGGTGGCCGTGCTGGCGCTGCTGCCGGTGCTCGGTCTGGGGCTGGGGGCGGCGCTCGGGGCCGACCCGTTGGGGGTGCTCCTGCACAGTCCGGCCGGGCTGGTCTGCCTGTTGGCGGGCGGGCTGCTGGAGACGGCCGGTCTCTGCTGGGCCGGCCGGATCGTACGGGCGGGGGAGGGGCCGTGAGTGAAGGGGCCGGCGTGGTGGCTCACATCGTCCGTGGGCCGGTTCCGGTGGCGGTCGCCCTGGGCGCGGTCGGATACCTGGCCGCATGCCTGGCCGGGCGGAGGCGGTGTCGGGTGGTGCGCCGCCGGGGCGCGGTGCTGCTGGCGGTCGACGCCGGGAGGCGACGGCGCAAGCGGCCGGTGTCCGGGGCCCGGGTGAAGAACTGGGCCGTGCTGCTGGGCGCCGCGGTGACGGGCTGGTTCCTCGTCGGTGGTCCGTGGGGGTGCGCGGTCGGACTGGTGGCGGCGTACGGCACATGGCGGTGGCAGCAGACGCGACATGGCCGCGGACCCGCTGTTTCCGCGGCGGAGGCTGCTGAGACCGAATGCCGGCTCCCATTGGCGGCCGACCTGTTGGCGGCGTGCATCTCCGCCGGAGCCGGCCCGAGGGAAGCGGCCGAGGCGGTGGGGGAGTCGCTGGGCGGTGCGGTCGGGGAACGACTGGCGCGGACGGCGGTAGAGATCCGGCTGGGCGGCGAACCTGCCGTGTCCTGGGGGAGGTTCGGCGAGATACCGGGCGCCGACGCGCTGGCCCGCTGTCTGGACCGGGCGGGTTCGACCGGGGCTCCGGCAGCGGAACCGGTCGCCCGGCTGGCCGAGGCGATGCGGGCGCAGCGGTCGAGCGAGGCCGTGGCGCGCGCCCAGCGGGCCGGCGTCCTGATCACAGCTCCGGTGGGGCTCTGTTTTCTGCCCGCCTTCCTGGCGGTCGGTGTGGCACCGGTGGTCATCGGCCTGGCGAACGGACTCCTGCAAGGCCGATGAACAAAAGCATTGAATACGTGACCAAGCGGAAAAGAACGTTTCTGGGGGTTGACATGGCAGGGCAAATCAAGCGCGTCAGGAGCTGGGCACGGGGTGTGGCGCGCCGGATCCGGACGGACCGCGGGATGACGACGTCCGAGTACGCGGTGGGGACGATCGCCGCCTGCGCGCTGGCGGCGGTGCTCTACAAGGTGGTCACGAGTCCGCCGGTCATGGCGGCACTGCAGTCGATTCTCACGGACGCCCTCGATGCCAAGGTCTGAGAGGCGTTCGGGGCGCGGAGTCGGGGACCGCGAAGGGGGAGGAGGAGACCGGGGTGCGGTGACGGCGGAGGCGGCCATGGTGATCCCGGTGCTGGTGTTGTTCGCCCTGGCTCTCCTCTGGGCGCTGATGGCCGCCTCTGCCCAGATCCGGTGTGTGGACGCGGCAAGGGCCGGGGCGCGGGCGGCGGCCCGGTCCGAACCCGAGGCGCAGGTGGTGGCCGTCGCCCGTTCGGTGGCACCCGACCGGGCGCGTGTGGAGGTGGAACGCGCCGGGGAGCTGTGGCGGGTGCGGGTTGCGGCGCCGACGCCCGGACCGGGAGCGCTGGCCCTGACGCTGAGAGCCGACGCGGCGGCGATGGCCGAGGACACGCTGGGGGCGGAGCCGTGACGGGGGCGATCGGGGCGGCGCCCATGCGACAGAAGCGACGGGTGCGAATGATCTCGTGGGTGAGGCGGGTCCGACGGGCGTTGCGGGTGGTGGGTTCGCGCGGGTGTGGGGACAGGCGTGATCGGGGGGTGGCGACGGTGTGGGTGGCGGTGACCACGGCAGCGCTGTGCGCGGTGTTCGCGGCCATGCTTGCGCTCGGCCAGGTGGTGGTCGCTCGGCACCGGGCCGGCGGGGCGGCGGACCTGGCGGCCCTGGCAGCCGCCGACCGCGCCCTGCGCGGGGCCGAGGTGGCGTGCAGGGCGGCGGCGGAGGTGGCCGAGGCGCAGGGTGCGACGGTGGTGCGGTGCGCCGTGCGGGGGGAGATCGCCGATGTGACGGCCCGGGCGCGGTTCGGGCCGTACGCACCCGAGGTCAGGTCCCGGGCGGGCCCTCCGACGGGCGGTCCCGGTCCGCTTCCGGGCTCGGTGGCTCCCCCGCCTGCTCCGGGTCCGCCGGGGCGGAGCGGAGGAGTTCGGTGAGGAGGCGTACGGCCCCCCGCTTGTGCAGCGGGTCGTTGCCGTTGCCGCACTTGGGGGACTGGATGCACGACGGGCAGCCTGCCTCGCACTCGCACGACGCGATGGCCTGGCGGGTGGCGGTGAGCCAGCTGCGGGCGGTGTGGAAGGCCCGCTCGGCGAATCCGGCACCGCCCGGATGACCGTCGTACACGAAGACCGTCGGCAGCAGGGTGTCCGGATGGAGGGGTACGGAGACGCCGCCGATGTCCCAGCGGTCGCAGGTGGCAAACAGGGGCAGCAGCCCGATCGACGCGTGTTCGGCCGCATGCAGGGCGCCACCGAGGATCTCCGGGTTGATGCGGGCTGCGTCCAGCTGGTCCTGGGTGACCGTCCACCACACCGCGCGGGTACGCAGCGTGCGGGGTGGCAGATCGAGCTTGGTCTCGCCGAGGACCTCGCCGGTGATCAGTTTGCGACGCAGGAAGGAGACGACCTGGTTGGTGACCTCCACGGAGCCGTAGCAGAGCCTTCCGTCACCCCAGGGGATCTCCGTATCGGTCTCCAGGACGGTGATGGCGGTGGTGTCACGGGCGGTCGTCGAGTACGGCGGACCGGCCTCCTCGACCAGCGCCACCGAGTCCTCCAGATCCAGTTTCCGGACCAGATAGGTGCGGCCCTGGTGGAGGTGGACAGCCCCTTCGTGGACGGCGGTGTGCGCGGCCGACTCGTCGACGGTGCCCAGCAGCCGGCCGGTGCCCTCCTCGACGATCTGGATCGGGCGGCCGCCCTCGCCACGGATGTCGGTGAGATCGGCGGCCCGCTCGCGCCGGGTCCAGTGCCAGCCCGACGCCCGCTTGCGCAGCAGCTTCGCGGCCTCCAGCTGAGGCAGCAGCTCGGCCACGGCCGGCCCGAACAGCTCCAGATCGCTCTCGGTGAGCGGAAGCTCCGCGGCGGCAGCGCACAGGTGGGGGGCGAGGACGTACGGGTTGTCCGGGTCCAGAACGGTCGACTCCACGGGCTGCTGGAACAGAGCCTCGGGGTGGTGGACGAGGAAGGTGTCCAGCGGGTCGTCGCGCGCTACCAGGATGGCCAGGGCGCCCTGGCCGGAGCGCCCGGCGCGGCCCGCCTGCTGCCACAGCGACGCCCTGGTGCCGGGGTAACCGGCGATGACGACGGCATCGAGGCCCGAGACGTCGATACCGAGTTCGAGGGCGGTGGTGGCGGCGAGACCGAGCAGCCGGCCGGAGTGCAGGGCGCGCTCCAGGGCGCGGCGTTCCTCGGGGAGGTAGCCCCCGCGGTAGGCGGCGACCCGGGCGGGCAGCGAGCGGTCCACCTCGGCGAGGCGTTCCTTGGCGATGACGGAGATGAGCTCGGCGCCGCGCCGGGAGCGCACGAAGGCGACCGAGCGGACGCCCTGGACGGTCAGGTCGGTGAGGAGGTCGGCGGTCTCGGCGGTGGCCGTACGGCGTACGGGGGCGCCCTTCTCGCCGTGCAGCTCGGTCAGCGGTGGCTCCCACAGGGCGAAGACCATCTCGCCGCGGGGCGAGGCGTCGTCGGCGACCTCTATGACCGGGAGGCCGGTGAGGCGGCCCGCGGCGACCGAGGGCTGCGCGGCGGTCGCCGAGGCGAGCAGGAAGACCGGATCGGCTCCGTATCGGGCGCACAGGCGGCGGAGTCGGCGCACCACCTGGGCGACATGGGAGCCGAAGACGCCGCGATAGGTGTGGCACTCGTCGATGACGACATAGCGCAGGGCGCGCAGGAAGGTGGACCAGCGCGGATGGGACGGGAGGATCCCGCGGTGCAGCATGTCGGGGTTGGTCAGGACGTAGTTGGCGTACTGACGTACCCATTCGCGTTCCTCGACCGGAGTGTCGCCGTCGTAGACCGCGGGCCTGACCGCGTTGCCGAGCGGAGCCGCGAGGTCCTTGACCGAACGCCGCTGATCGGCGGCGAGCGCCTTGGTGGGGGCCAGGTACAGGGCGGTCGCGCCGCGGCCGTTGGGGGCCTCCGAGCCGTCGAGCAGGGCGCTGAGGACCGGGGCCAGATAGGCGAGCGACTTGCCGGAGGCGGTTCCGGTGGCGATCACGACGGATTCGCCGTCCAGGGCGTGTTCCGCGGCGGCCGCCTGGTGTGCCCACGGGTGGTCGATACCGGCTTTCTGGACAGCGGCGATCACTTCCGGCCGGATGCGATCGGGCCAGATGGCATGGGCACCCGTCCGCGGGGGCAAGTGCTCCGTATGAGTGATGCGCGCGGACCGGCCCGCCGCTGTGGCGAGTCGGTCGAGGACCATGGCGGGAGAGGGGCGGGAGTCCCTGCTCTCGGGTGGTCGACTGGGGCGGTGATTCTTGGCCATCGGCACCGAGTGTGTCACCGGCGTGACGGACAATGGTCCCAAGGCGTCGTGCATGGCTGCTGGTAAGTGATTGAATGCCATCGCGGCTGGCGATCCGTCCCCTGGCTCCGTCGGGGAGACCGAGGGGCGACCGCTCGATAGCAAGGTGCTGGAGGATCCGTGGACCTGTCCTTGTCGACTCGCAATGTGTCCGGCCCTGGTGGCGACCGTACGGTCGTCGAGGTCGGTGGCGAGATTGATGTGTATACCGCGCCCAAGCTGCGCGAGCAGTTGGTCGAGTTGGTGAATGACGGCAGCTACCACCTGGTTGTCGACATGGAAGGTGTCGACTTCCTCGACTCCACCGGCCTCGGCGTGCTCGTGGGTGGCCTGAAGCGTGTCCGGGCCCATGAGGGCTCACTGCGCCTGGTCTGCAACCAGGAGCGCATTCTCAAGATCTTCCGGATTACCGGTCTGACCAAGGTGTTCCCGATCCACACCACGGTCGACGAGGCTGTCGCGGCCACCGACTGACGGCGGACCGCCTGCTTTCGGATCGGCCGGCAGCCGGTCGGTCCGGGCACAGCCGGGCCGTACTGCGGCCCGTTCGGCGGGCGGCCGGCTCGGTGGAAGTCGTGGTGCCGGGTCCGGCAGCCGGGCCGGGCTGTCGGCTGCGACACGCCCGGCAGCGGGCTGTCGGCCATCGGTGCGGACGGCTTCCGGGCGTCGACGGGGTGACCCGTCGGTGGGCCGACTGCCGTCGGTCGCATGTCGGCTGTCGGAGGCCGGTGGCTCTTCCGGCTTCCGGAGGAAGAGAGAGCGGGGGTACCGGGCACTGCGCCCGGGCCCCCGGGATGCACGCCCGTACGTCTGAGGGGGATCGCATGGCCACCGTTGAACTCCGCTTCAGCGCCCAGCCCGAACACGTCAGGACGGCCCGCCTCGTGGCGGCCGCTGTGGCGCGCCGGGCCGGGGTCGACGAGGCAGTGCTCGACGAGGTCCGACTCGCCGTCGGCGAGGCCTGCAGCCGCGCCGTAGGGCTGCACCGCAACCACGGCATCACCGCTCCGGTCAAGGTCGTCCTGACCGAGGAGGAGAAGTCCTTCTCCATCGAGGTCGGCGACGAGCTGCCCGGCCCCGGCGGTGAGGCCGGAGCAGCCGAGGCGTCCGGCGCCACGCCCGGCGCGGGGCCCGGCCAACCGGATACCGAGACCGACACCGACAGCGAGGACGAGATGGGGCTCGCGGTCATCAGCGGCCTCGTCGACGATGTGGAAGTCAGATCGGGAACCGATGGCGGAGTGATCCGCATGAGCTGGCCGAAGACGCCCGCAACACTGCATCCCTGAGGCGCCGGAGGCGTCACAGCGGGTCGGCCCGTCGTGGCGCCGCCCCGATCCGTAACTCCTGATCCACTCTCCGAGGCCCTGCCGAGCAGGGCCTTTTTCCATTCCTGCTTGATCAGCGATCTACGGACAATGCTTCTGCCCCATTACTGCATTCGGAGCAATCCGAGGGTGCGATCATTTACCGATCGGTGGGTAAAAGCGATTTACATTTACTGCGGACTGTTTTGATCAGGTTCTGCTCCCTACAATCCGTCCACGTCTTGAGCGCTGAGCGTCAAGGAGGACGTATGGCGGGCTTCATCAACACACCACTGGCAGAACTGCCCGAAGTTTCCGCACTTTCCGACCGACCCACCTCTCTCGCGGCAGCGGTACTCACCGATGACAACCGCGTCATCGTGATCGTCATCGCGATCGTCGCCGTCGCCGCACTGATCGTCGCCCGATTGCTGGTCCGCCAGGTGCTGGCGGCCGGCGAGGGCACCGACCGCATGAAGGAGATCGCGGCAGCCGTCCAGGAAGGTGCGAACGCCTATCTGGCCCGGCAGCTGCGCACCGTCGGCGTCTTTGCGGTCGTGGTCTTCTTCCTGCTTCTGCTGCTTCCGGCCGACAACTGGTCGCAGCGCGCCGGCCGGTCGCTGTTCTTCCTGGTGGGTGCGCTTTTCTCGGCGACCACCGGATACATCGGCATGCGTCTGGCCGTCCGCAGCAATGTGCGGGTGGCCGCCGCCGCGCGTGAGGCGACGCCGGCGGAAGGCGAACCGGAAAAAGATCTCACCGACGTATCGCACCGGGCGATGAAGATTGCTTTCCGTACGGGCGGCGTGGTCGGCATGATCACGGTGGGACTCGGGCTGTTCGGCGCCTCGTGCGTGGTTCTCGTCTATGCCGCCGACGCGCCCAAGGTGCTCGAGGGCTTCGGGCTCGGCGCCGCGCTCATCGCCATGTTCATGAGGGTCGGTGGCGGCATCTTCACCAAGGCCGCCGATGTGGGCGCCGACCTCGTGGGCAAGGTCGAGCAGGGCATCCCGGAGGACGACCCGCGCAACGCAGCCACCATTGCCGACAACGTGGGCGACAACGTCGGCGACTGCGCGGGCATGGCGGCCGACCTGTTCGAGTCGTACGCCGTGACGCTCGTCGCCGCGCTCATCCTCGGCAAGGCCGCTTTCGGCGACTCCGGACTGGCTTTTCCCCTGATCGTGCCGGCGATCGGCGTGGTCACCGCGATGATCGGCATCTTCGCGGTCGCCCCGCGGCGCGCCGACCGCAGCGGGATGACGGCCATCAACCGAGGCTTCTTCATCTCCGCGGTGATCTCGCTCGTCCTGGTGGGGGTGGCCGTCTTCGTCTACCTCCCGTCCTCGTACGCCGACCTGGACGGCGTCACCGACAGCGCGATCACAACGCACAGCGGTGACCCACGGGTCTTCGCCCTGGTCGCCGTCGCCATCGGTATCGTGCTGGCCGCTCTGATCCAGCAGCTCACCGGCTACTTCACCGAGACCGGCCGGCGCCCCGTCCAGGACATCGGCAAGTCCTCCCTGACCGGCCCGGCCACCGTCGTACTCGCCGGGATCTCCATCGGTCTGGAGTCCGCCGTCTACACCGCGCTGCTGATCGGCCTCGGCGTCTACGGGGCGTTCCTGCTCGGCGGTGCGTCGATCATGCTGGCGCTCTTCGCGGTGGCCCTTGCCGGGACCGGGCTGCTCACCACCGTCGGGGTCATCGTCGCCATGGACACCTTCGGACCGGTCTCCGACAACGCGCAGGGCATCGCCGAGATGTCCGGCGACGTCACGGGCGCCGGTGCCCAGGTCCTCACCGATCTGGACGCCGTCGGCAACACCACCAAGGCCATCACCAAGGGCATCGCCATCGCCACCGCCGTGCTGGCGGCGTCGGCGCTCTTCGGCTCGTACCGCGACGCGATCGCCACGGCGGTCGACAACGTGGGTGCCAAGGCCGGGGAAATGTCCCTCAGTCTCGACATCTCGCAGCCCAACAACCTGGTGGGGCTGGTCCTCGGGGCCGCGGTCGTCTTCCTGTTCTCCGGCCTGGCCATCAACGCGGTGTCCCGGTCCGCCGGATCCGTGGTCTACGAGGTGCGACGGCAGTTCCGCGAGCGCCCCGGAATCATGGACTACACCGAGAAGCCGGAGTACGGGCGCGTCGTCGACATCTGCACCAAGGACGCCCTGCGTGAACTCGCCACGCCCGGGCTGCTCGCGGTGCTGGCGCCGATCGCGGTGGGCTTCACCCTCGGAGTCGGGGCGCTCGGTTCGTACCTCGCGGGCGCGATCGGCACCGGGACGCTGATGGCGGTCTTCCTCGCCAACTCCGGAGGCGCGTGGGACAACGCCAAGAAGCTCGTCGAGGACGGTCATCACGGCGGCAAGGGCAGCGAGGCCCACGCCGCCACCGTGATCGGCGACACAGTCGGCGACCCGTTCAAGGACACGGCGGGACCGGCGATCAACCCGCTGCTCAAGGTGATGAACCTGGTGGCGCTGCTCATCGCGCCGGCGGTGGTGCAGTTCAGCTACGGGGCGGACGCGAGCGCGGGCGTGCGGGCGGTGGTGGCGGTGCTCGCCCTCGCCGTCATCGTCGGCGCGGTCTATGTCTCCAAGCGGCGCGGGATCGCCGTGGGAGACGAGGACGACTCCGACGACGACGGCGGCGCGACTGCCAAGTCGACCGATCCGGCTGCCGTCTCATGAGACGGGTACAGGGAAGGGGGCGACAGCTCTCGGGCTGTTCCCGATCGACCCGGGGCAGCGCCTGATCAAGCAAGGGCATGACCTGGTCAAAGAACGGGTGGACGGTGCATCCTGATGCGCTGTCCACCCGTTCGCCGTTCGCCTGCCGCGCGCGTTCACCCGTTCGCGCGTGAGTTGTATCTCCCTCATTTCCCTTGGTGCAAATGGCTACAAAAGGTCATCTATCGGACGACCGGCACCCGGATGGAGGTCATTTGGCGTGTAAGTTCCGGGGCCGAGAGCCTTGGAAGGGACCGATCCGGTGAACAAGAAGCTTGCAGCCGCACTGTCCGGCGGTGCGGTACTGGTACTTACGCTGTCGGGCTGCAGCGACGACAGCGGCAGCGACAACAAGGTCAACGACTGGGCCAAGAAGGTCTGTGACCAGGTCAAGCCCCAGCTGCAGAAGATCGCGAACGCCAACGCCGCCATCCAGCAGCAGACCGCAGACAACAGCAAGCCCGCCGATGTCCAGAAGACGGACTCGGCCGCCTTCCAGCAGATCTCGCAGGCGTACAAGGCGCTGGGCACAGCTGTGGACTCGGCGGGTGCACCGCCGGTCGACAACGGCGAGACCACGCACAAGGAGGCCGTGAAGGAGCTCAACGCCTCCTCGGCCGCTTACGCGGAGTTGCAGAAGAAGGTCGACGCGCTCGACATCAAGGACCAGGCGAAGTTCGCCGACGGCCTGAAGGGCATCGCCGACGAGCTGAACAAGATCAGCACCAACGGTGACCAGGCGCTGAAGAAGCTCCAGTCCGGCAAGGTCGGCATCGCGATGGCCAAGCAGCCGGGTTGCCAGAAGCCGACGGCTTCGGTCCCGCCGGCCGCCACGCCGTCGAAGACCCCCGAGAAGGCGGCTTCCGCGTCGCCCAGCAAGAAGCCCTGACAACGGCGTTACGACCGGCCCGGCAGCTCCGATGCTGCCGGGCCGCTGCCGTTGTCGGTGGGAGCGGCCACAATGGGCGGGTGAGTACGACCAGTCTCCCCGCGCCCGACCGTTCGCCCCGGCTCCGCGAAGCCCTGCTTGCTGCCGCCTTCACCGCCGACGGGCTCCTCGACCTGCTCGGTGCGCCCGCCTATGCCGCGCTCGCCCGCAGCGAGACGGTTCCGGCACTGCGGGCCACCCGTGGAGACTCCCCGCTCGACACTCTGGTTCGGCTCTTCCTGCTTCAGCGCCCCGTCCCGTACGAGCGGGCCCGTGCCGCGCTCCCGCTGGACGAGTGCGTCGAGGACGGCTGGGTGATCCGCGCGGGCGAGGAGGTGCGGGCCGCCGTCGATGTGCGGCCGTACAGCGGGCCCGAGGGGCAGGACTGGTTCATCGTCTCCGACCTGGGCTGCGCGGTCGGCGGCGCGGGTGGCATCGGTTCGCACGAGGAGGGGGTGGTCCTCGGCGTCGGTGGGGCGTCGTCCACACTCGCCGGGATCACCGTCCGTACGCCGGTCGCCTCCGCGCTCGATCTCGGTACGGGCTCCGGCATCCAGGCGCTGCACGCCGCGCAGCACGCCATCCGGGTCACGGCCACGGACCTCAACCCCCGCGCCCTCGCCTTCGCCCGGCTGACCCTTGCCCTGTCCGGTGCCGCCCCGGCCGATCTGCGCGAGGGTTCGCTCTTCGAGCCGGTCGGCACCGAGACGTACGACCTCATCGTGTCGAATCCGCCGTTCGTCATCTCGCCGGGCGCCCGTCTCACGTACCGCGACGGCGGCATGGGCGGCGACGACCTGTGCCGGACGCTGGTGCAGCAGGCCGGCGACCGGCTGAACGAGGGGGGATACGCGCACTTCCTCGCCAACTGGCAGCACGTCGAGGGCGAGGAGTGGCAGGACCGGCTGCGCTCCTGGGTGCCGCGTGACTGCGATGCCTGGGTCGTCCAGCGCGAAGTGCAGGACATCACGCAGTACGCCGAGCTGTGGCTGCGCGACAGCGGCGACCACCGTACGGACCCCGCGGAGTACGCCGCACGGTACGACGCCTGGCTGGACGAGTTCGAGGCCCGCAAGACGAAGGGCGTCGGCTTCGGCTGGATCACGCTCCGGAAGTCCGCGGCCGCGGCCGACGGGAATCCGTCGGTCGTGATCGAGGAGTGGCCGCATCCGGTGGAACAGCCGCTCGGCGCGGCCGTGGAGGCCCACTTCGCGCGCCAGGACTATCTGCGGACGCACGATGACGCGGGGCTGCTCGCCGACCACTTCACGCTCGTGCCGGAAGTGATGCAGGAGCAGGTCGGACTGCCGGGCGCGGAGGACCCCGAGCATGTGGTGCTGCGTCAGAACCGCGGCATGCGGCGCGCGACGAAGGTCGACGCGGTCGGTGCCGGTTTCGCGGGCGTCTGTGACGGGACGCTGCCCGCGGGCCGGATCCTGGACGCGATCGCCCAGTTGATGAACGAGGACCCGGTACTGCTGCGCGACCGTACCCCGCAGGCGATCCGGCTGCTGGTGGAGGAAGGGTTCCTGGAGCCGGTGGGGGAGGCCTGATGAGCACGGAGCGGACGGTGACCGCCGGGTGATCCGGATCGAGCTGGACTAGGCGGCGCTCGGCGCGACCCGGATCGCCATCAGCCCGCTGTGGGACGCCTTCTGCAGCCTGCATCTGGCCAAGCCGCACCGTACGCCCTCCTGGCCGTACGAGAAGTGGGTCGGGCGGGCCCGTGAAGTGCTGCGCGAGGACGATCGGACCGCGGCGCTGCGGCTGCTGACCGACGGCCAGCCGAGCTTCCCGGACTTCCTGCTCCCCCGGCCGGTCGGCGCATCGTCCGTCGAGACGGAGCTGGACATCATCAGGGCCACGCCGCCCGAGGTCGTACGGGCCGGGGGCGAGGAGCACTATCCGGGACTCGAGGACCATCCGCGCATCCGGCCCTACCTGGCGGATCCGGAGGCGGCCTGCGCCGCGCTCGCGGATTCCTGCGCCGCGTACTGGGAAGGGGCGATGGAGCCGCACTGGCCGACCGTGCGGCGCCTCGTCGAGGGCGAAGTCCTCATCCGCGCCCGGACGTTCGCGACCGAAGGCATCGACGCGCTCTTCACCGGGCTGGAGGCGCGACCCTCGCCGTCCACCTCTTCCGTGCCGCGGACGACCCCGACCGTCTGCTGACGGCTGCCGTCGGAGCGGGGCTGATGGGCATCTGGTCCTCGGTGCTCCTCGGATCGGGCGGAGCCGTACAGAACCAGCGTTGGCTCGGCACCCTGGAGACGCTGGTCGGCTCGCCCACGCCGCTCCCCTTCGTCCTTCTGCCCATCACGCTCGCCACGGCCGTCATCGGCACGTACGCCATGGGTGCGACCGTCATCTGGGGCGCCGTGCTCTTCGATGTGCCCCTCGACTTCGCCCACCCGTTGCTGTTCCTGGTGGCCGTACCGGTGTGTGTCCTGTCGCTCGGGACGATGGGACTGCTCCTCGCCGCCACGTTCGTGCTGCTGCGCAGCGCCAACGCCCTCGCCAACCCGCTGGACGCGCCCGTGCGGCTGCTGTCCGGGATGCTCGTGCCCATCACCGTGCTGCCGGGCTGGACGCGTCCGGTTTCCGGGGCGCTGCCCACCACCTGGGGCTCGCGGGCCGTGCACGCGGCGAACTCCGGCGGCCCGTCCGCCGATGAGGTACTGGCCCCGATGGCCGTGGCCCTCGCCCTCGGCCTGTTCTACGCGCTGATCGCCGTACTGGTCCTGGGGCGGGTCGAACGCCGGGCACGGGCCGCGGCGACGCTCTCCCTCGCCTGAAGCCGGACGGCCGGACGGCCGGTCAGCCCCACAGCCCCGAAGCCCTGGAGTTCCCGCATGTCCTTCCTCTCCCTCTCCCGCGCCCTCACCCGGAGGGCCGTCCGTACGCTGCGCCTCGTCGTGGTCGGCGGCGCCATCTCCTACCGGGCACTCTTCAACTGGACGACGCCGCCCATGTTCATCGGCACCCTGCTGGTCGGCCCGCTGCTGCAACTGCTGTTCTTCGTCTTCATCGGACGGCAGCTGGGGTCGCCGGCGACCGCTTCCACCTGCTCGGCAACGCCGTGGTCTCGGCCTCCACCGTCTGCGTCTACGGCGGCACCATGGCCGTCCCCAACGAGCGTCGTTACGGCACGCTCGGCGCGGTGCTGCTGAGCCCTCGGCACCGGGCTCCGCTCTGGTTCGGGCGTGCCCTGCCGTACGTACTGAACGGCCTCCTCATCAGTGTCTTCACGCTCACCGTCGCCACTCTCCTGCTGGGTCTGCGGATTCCGGTTGTTGCGCTGCCCGGTCTTGCCGCAGTGCTGCTCGCCGCCTCGGCCGGGTGTTCCGTCTTCGGCCTCGCCCTCGGGGCGCTGGGTCTGCGTCTCCGCGATGTGTTCCTGGTGTCCAATGTGGCCGCTTCCGTGCTCCTGCTGCTGACCGGCGCGAATGTGCCGCGCGAGACCCTGCCGGAGTGGATGCGGGCCGTGGGGGACGTTCTCCCGCTGACCCATGCCGCCGAAGCCGCGCGGGAGTTGTCCGCAGGCGGTGGCCTCGACCGGGGACGGCTCGGCGCCGAGCTGGCGACGGGGCCGGATACGCGGTGCTCGCCGTGGTCCTGTTGGCGGTGTTCGAACGGGGCAGCCGGCGTCGCGCGACCCTCGACCTGATGTGATCCGGCCGACGAGCGCGGCCCGGTCGGCAGCGCGACCCGGTGGACCGCGGCACTGGAGTTCACCCGGGGTTCGCACCGGTGTCGCCCCCGAGTGACAGCCTCCCCCTGACTCGACGCGGGCAGTGGCCCCGGGCCGGGCGGTCACGGAGAGGCGTACGGGCATGGAGAGCGGACCTGCGGTATTCGCCGGCACGACGTTCGCGCTGTTCGGGACCGCGCTGCTGGTATGGACGGGGGCGTGCGTCGTGCACCGTGCGCCGGTGGCGTACAGGGTGCGCCCCGTTGTCTCCGCCACACTCGCCACTGTGTTCGGCGTACTTTTCCTCGTCCTCGGTGTGGGGTGCTTCACCCGCATCTGATCCACGGCTGCCGCCTGGCCACCCGCGTCGCCACCGTGTGATCACCCGGCCCGGGACGTGAACACGCCCGGTTGTCCCGCCTCCCCGCCCCCGGCGGCCGCAGCGCCACCACCGCGCCGCGAAACCCGCAGGCAGCGACCGTGCACGCCGCGTATCGGGCACTCCGGGCGGCAGGAATGGCGGAAGTCGGGTTACCGTTCGAGTGGCCGTTGCGGGCTTTTGCCGTTTGACACGGGGGCGGGTTGTACCGTCACACTCCGCAGCGACAGCACCGTCGGCAGCGTCATCGCGCTGCCCGGATGCCCATCGAGTGTCGACCGGAGAGAAGAGCGAAGTTGTCCCCGACCAGCGAGACCGCACAGGGCGGCCGCCGACTCGTCATCGTCGAGTCGCCTGCCAAGGCGAAGACGATCAAGGGCTACCTCGGCCCCGGATACGTCGTCGAGGCGAGCGTCGGGCACATCCGCGACCTGCCGAACGGCGCCGCAGAGGTTCCCGACGAGTACACCGGCGAGGTCCGTCGGCTCGGCGTCGACGTCGAGCATGACTTCCAGCCCATCTATGTCGTCAACGCGGACAAGAAGGCGCAGGTCAGGAAGCTCAAGCAGCTGCTGGCCGAGTCCGACGAACTCTTCCTCGCCACCGATGAGGACCGCGAGGGCGAAGCCATCGCGTGGCACCTGCAGGAAGTGCTCAAGCCCAAGGTCCCGGTCCACCGGATGGTCTTCCACGAGATCACCAAGGACGCGATCCAGGCCGCCGTCGCCAACCCGCGCGAGCTGAACCAGCGCATGGTCGACGCCCAGGAGACCCGCCGTATCCTCGACCGCCTCTACGGCTACGAGGTCTCGCCGGTCCTGTGGAAGAAGGTCATGCCGCGACTCTCGGCGGGCCGGGTCCAGTCCGTCGCCACCCGCCTCGTCGTCGAGCGGGAGCGCGAGCGCATCGCCTTCCGTTCCGCCGAGTACTGGGACCTGACCGGCGCCTTTGCCACCGGCCGTACCGGTGACGCCTCCGACCCGTCGACGCTGACCGCCCGCCTCAGCGCGGTCGACGGCCGCCGGATCGCCCAGGGCCGCGACTTCGGTCCGGACGGACTGCTGAAATCCGGCTCCGGCCAGGTGCTGCACCTGGACGAGACGAACGCCCGGGCCCTTGCCGCCGCGCTAGCCGACTCCGCGTTCGCCGTGCGGTCCGTCGAGTCGAAGCCGTACCGTCGTTCGCCGTACGCCCCGTTCCGTACGACGACCCTCCAGCAGGAGGCGAGCCGGAAGCTGGGCTTCGGGGCGAAGGCCACCATGCAGGTCGCCCAGAAGCTGTACGAGAACGGCTTCATCACCTACATGCGTACCGACTCCACGACGCTCTCCGACACCGCGGTCTCCGCGGCGAGGGCGCAGGTCACGCAGTTGTACGGTGCCGACTACCTGCCGGAGAAGCCGCGTACGTACGCCGGGAAGGTCAAGAACGCGCAGGAGGCGCACGAGGCGATCCGCCCCTCCGGCGACCGCTTCCGCACGCCCGCCGAGACAGGTCTGGCCGGCGACCAGTTCCGGCTCTACGAGCTGATCTGGAAGCGGACCGTCGCCTCCCAGATGAAGGACGCGGTCGGTAACTCGGTCACCGTGAAGATCGGCGGCCGGGCGAGCGACGGACGCGACGCCGAGTTCTCCGCGTCCGGCAAGACCATCACCTTCCACGGCTTCATGAAGGCGTACGTCGAAGGCGCCGACGACCCGAACGCCGAGCTCGACGACCGCGAGCGCCGGCTGCCGCAGGTCGCCGAGGGCGACGCGCTGTCCGCCGACGAGATCTCGGTCGACGGCCACGCCACCAAGCCCCCGGCCCGCTACACCGAGGCCTCGCTGGTCAAGGAGCTGGAAGAACGCGAGATCGGCCGCCCGTCGACGTACGCCTCGATCATCGGCACGATCCTCGACCGCGGCTACGTCTTCAAGAAGGGCACGGCGCTCGTCCCGTCCTTCCTCTCCTTCGCCGTGGTCAACCTGCTGGAGAAGCACTTCGGCCGACTCGTCGACTACGACTTCACCGCGCGGATGGAGGACGACCTCGACCGCATCGCGCGGGGCGAGGCCCAGTCCGTGCCCTGGCTGAGGCGTTTCTACTTCGGCGAGGGCGACGACGCCGTCAGCGGCGCGGCCTCCGCCGCGGGCAACGGCGACGGCGACCACCTCGGCGGTCTCAAGGAGCTCGTCACCGACCTCGGCGCGATCGACGCCCGGGAGATCTCCTCCTTCCCCGTCGGCAACGACATCAAGCTCCGCGTCGGGCGCTACGGCCCGTACATCGAGCGCGGGGAGAAGGACGCCGAGGGCCACCAGCGCGCGGACGTGCCGGAGGACCTGGCGCCCGACGAGCTGTCGGTCGAGTACGCGGAGGAGCTGCTGGCCAAGCCGAGCGGTGACTACGAGCTCGGTGCGGACCCGGTCACCGGGCACCAGATCATCGCCAAGGACGGGCGCTACGGCCCGTACGTCACCGAGGTGCTGCCCGAGGGCACGCCGAAGACCGGCAAGAACGCGGTGAAGCCGCGGACCGCGTCGCTCTTCAAGTCGATGTCGCTGGACACGGTGACGCTGGCGGACGCGCTCAAGCTGATGTCGCTGCCGAGGGTCGTCGGCGAGGACGCCGAGGGTGTCGAGATCACCGCGCAGAACGGGCGCTACGGCCCGTACCTGAAGAAGGGCACGGACTCACGTTCGCTGACGTCCGAGGACCAGCTCTTCGACATCACGCTCGAAGAGGCACTCGCGATCTACGCCCAGCCCAAGCAGCGCGGCCGCGCCGCCGCCAAGCCGCCGCTGAAGGAGCTGGGCACGGACCCGGTGAGCGGCGCTCCGGTCGTCGTCAAGGACGGGCGCTTCGGCGCGTACGTCACCGACGGCGAGACGAACGCGACGCTGCGGACCGGCGACAGCGTCGAGGACATCACGCCGGAGCGCGGCTACGAGCTCCTTGCGGAGAAGCGCGCCAAGGGACCCGCCAAGAAGAAGACGGCGAAGAAGGCCCCGGCGAAGAAGGCGCCCGCGAAGAAGGCGACGGCGGCCAAGAAGACGGCGGCAAAGAAGACGACCGCAGCAGCCAAGAAGACGACCGCCGCGAAGAAGACGACAACCGCGAAGAAGACGACCGCGGCGGCGAAGAAGGCGACCGCGTCGTCCGTGGAGGACTGACCGCACCGGCGGTCAGCGCCTTCCCGGACACCCCGAGGGGCTGGACGTTCCAGCCCCTCGGGCGTGCGGGGGAGCACCTCCTCACCCCACTCGGGCGCCCATATGTTCGGATGGGGCCGTCGCTGACCGCACCGCTCCGGATAGGCTGGGCGGATGACGCGAGCCGAGCAGCCAACGGTCGTGAGCCCCACCTCCGACACTCTTGCCGCAGACTCACGCGAGCGCGCCGTACGAGCCCTGTTGCGTGTTCCCCCGCTGAAGCGGTTGTGGAGCGCACAGCTCGTCGGCGGTGTCGGCGATGCACTCGCCCTTCTCGTGATGGTGCTGCTGTCGCTGCAAGCGGCGGTCCTCGAGGGCTCATTCGGATCCGGATACCGCGGGGCGGCCTTTGCCGTCGCCGCCGTGTTCGGTGCCCGAATCCTTGCCACGCTCCTCTTCGGAGCCGTACTCCTCGGGCCGCTGACGACGCTCACCGCGCCCGGCGGACCGCTGGACCGGCGGTGGCTGATGATCGGGGCGGACGGCCTGCGGCTCGCGCTGCTCGTCGTCGCGCCGCTGTGGATCGACTGGATGCCCGACAGGGCGCTCATGATGATCCTCGTCACCGTCTTCGTCACCGGCGCCTGCGAACGGCTGTGGACGGTCGCGAAGGAGAGCGCCGCGCCCGCGCTGCTGCCCTCCCCGCCGCCCGAGGGCGCCGCGGTACGCCCGCTGCCGGACCACCTCGACGCCCTGCGTAGGCTCTCCCTCCGTACGGACTTCGCCGCCGTCCCCGCCGCCGCGGCCGTTCTGCTGATCGCCACGCTGATCGGCAATCTGCTGGGCTCGGGTCTTGAGTGGTTCTCCTTCCACCAGGCGGCTCTCGGCTCGTACGTCGCGGCCGGACTGTTCTCCGCCTCGATCTCGACCCTCTACTTCCTCGAACTCCCCGGTTCGCCGACGCCCCGCCCGCGCTCGCCGCTGGAGGGTCTGCGGCGGCCGTCCACCGGCAACGGCCCGGACAAGGGCCGCACCGGCGCCGTCCCGCTGATCGTCGGCGCGTGCGCGGCCGTCGCCGGAGCGATCGCAGCCGCAGCAGCCGTCGCCGCACTGCACGCCTACGACCTCGGTGGCGGACCGGCCACGTTCGCCCTGCTGATCCTCGCCCTGGCGGGCGCCACAGCCGCCGGTATCCGTACCGCGGAGAAGGTGCTGCCCACCCTGTCGCGGCGCCGGCTGCTCGTCTTCGCCACCGCCGTCACCGGGGTCGCGCTCCTCGCGATGGGCCTGGTGCCGGACACGGCGACCGTGGTGCTCCTCGCGGTCCTCGCCGGTTACGCGGCGGGTGTCGCGGCCAACACCGGCCACACCCTCGTGGACCAGGAGACCGAGGAGTCCCGCCGGGCCAGGACGACCGAGCACCTCCAGGCCGTCGTCCGGGTCCTGGTCGCGCTCGGCGCGGTCGCGGGACCGCTGCTGGCCGCAGCGATCGGCACTCACCGGCTGACGGTCGGCGACTTCGTCTTCGCGCACGGCGGCGCCGCGTTCGCCCTCATGCTCATCGGCGCCCTGCTGCTGCCGGTCGCCGCGATCGTCCTCGCGAAGACGGACGACCGTTCCGGAGTGCCGCTGCGCCGTGACCTGCGCGAGGCCCTGCGCGGCGGCGAACCGGCTGTCGCCCCCGCCGCCACCGGCTTCTTCCTCGCCCTGGAGGGCGGCGACGGGGCCGGCAAGTCAACCCAGGTCGAGGCGCTCGCCGAGTGGATCCGGGCCAAGGGCCACGAGGTCGTCGTCACCCGCGAGCCCGGCGCCACGCCGGTCGGCAAGCGGCTGCGCTCGATCCTGCTCGACGTGTCGTCGGCCGGGCTCTCGAACCGGGCCGAGGCACTGCTCTACGCCGCCGACCGCGCCGAGCACATCGACTCGGTGGTCCGTCCGGCGCTGGAGCGCGGTGCGATCGTCATCTCCGACCGCTACATCGACTCGTCCGTCGCCTACCAGGGCGCGGGCCGCGACCTCTCCCCAACCGAGATCGCCCGGATCTCGCGGTGGGCGACGAGTGGACTCGTACCGCATCTGACGGTGCTGCTCGACGTCGACCCGGAGACCGCGCGGGAACGGTTCACCGAGGCGCCCGACCGGCTGGAGTCCGAGCCTCCCGAGTTCCACGCCCGGGTACGGTCCGGTTTCCTCACACTGGCCGCCGCAGACCCGACCCGCTACCTGGTGGTGGACGCCGGCCAGGAACCGGAATCGATCACCACCGTCGTGCGCCACCGGCTCGACCAGCTCCTGCCGCTCTCCGAGGCCGAGATCAAGGCCCAGGAGGAGGCCCGCAAGGCGGCTGAGGAAGAGGCCAGGCGCAAGGCCGAGGAAGAGGCTGCGCGCAAGGCGGAGGAGGAGCGGCTGGAGCGCGAGCGCCAGGAGCAACTCGCCAAGCTCCGCGCCGAGGAGGAGGAGCGCAAGCGCCGCGAGCTGGAGGAGGCGCGGCAGCGCGAGGCCGAGCGGCAGGCGGAGGAGGCCCGTCTGCGGGCCGAGGAAGCCCGTCGGGTCGCCGAGGAGGAGCGGGTCCGGCGCGAGGCCGAGGAGCAGGCGCGCGAGGCCGAGCAGGAGCGGCTGCGCAAGCTGGCCCAGGAGGAGGCCCGGCTGCGCAAGGAGGCCGAGGCGCGGCGGCTGGAGAAGCAGCGCAAGGCGGAGGAGGCGCTGCTGCGGGCCGAGGCTGCCCGGCGGCAGGCCGAGGCCGAGGCGGCCGCGGCGGCGGAGGCCGCCCGCGCGGAGGCGGCGGCGTCCGCTTCCGTCCCGGACAACGAGCTGACGGTTCCGACACCGGTCGTCAGCCCGAACGAGGTGACGCAGCCGGTGCCGTCACCGGTCGACACACCGTCGGACCAGGCCGAGACGGCGATGATCCCGAGGATCACCGATCCGTCCGAGCGGCCTGCGGCACGGGACGCCACGGGCTCCGCGGACGAGACCGCGGTACTCCCGCAGGTACGTGACGTAGGTGACGAGCAGCCGACGGACCGCGTTCCGCGGGGCATTTTCCGTGACGAGCGCCCGGCGGACGCCGCACCGGAGGGTGAGAACGAGCGCACCCGGGAGCTGCCGCAGATCAGCGATCCGCACGCCGTCCCGGATGCGGCCGAGGACCGACGCCCGGGCCGGGGCCGCCGCCGCCGTCGCCCGGAGTGGGCCGAGGAGACTCCGCTGGACGATCTGCCGACCCTGGCCGACGAGCTGCTCGGCGACCACGACCGGGACGACGAGGGCCGTGGCACCTCCGGACGGGGCCGTCGCCCGCGCCGCTGAGAGCGGCCGCGGTGGGTGGCCCGGGGGGAGGGGCGGACCGGGATCGCCGGGAATGTCAGACCCTTCCCCCACAATGGGAAGCCGGAGCCGTAGACCACCACCGGAAGGGCGGTGACCGATGACCGTATGGGACGACCTGGTCGGCCAGGACCGGGTGCAGGAGCAGCTCGGTGCGGCCGCCCGGGACGCCGATGCGCTGGTCACCGCCATTTCCGCGGCGGATCAGGTGCCTTCGGGGTCGAAGATGACCCACGCCTGGCTGTTCACCGGACCGCCGGGTTCCGGGCGGTCCACCGCTGCCCGCGCCTTCGCCGCCGCCCTCCAGTGCACCAGCCCGGACCGTGCGCTGGGCGGCGCTCCGGGGTGCGGTTTCTGCGACGGCTGCCACACCAGCCTCGTCGGGACGCATGCCGATGTCGAGGTGGTCCGTACAGACCTGCTCTCCATCGGCGTGAAGGAGACCCGTGAGCTGGTCCGCCGCGCCCAGCTGTCCCCGGCCGTGGGCCGCTGGCAGGTGATCATCCTGGAGGACGCCGACCGTCTCACCGAGGGCGCGGGAAACGTGCTCCTGAAGGCGGTCGAGGAGCCCGCGCCCCGTACGGTGTGGCTGCTCTGCGCACCCTCGCTCGAAGATGTGCTGCCCACCATCCGGTCCCGCTGCCGTCACCTCACCCTGCGCACGCCCCCCGTCGACGCCGTTGCCGATGTGCTGATCCGGCGTGACGGAATCGAACCGGAGCGGGCCGCGGCAGCTGCTCGTGCCACTCAGGGGCACATCGGCCGGGCCCGACGCCTGGCCACCGACGAGAAGGCGCGTGCGCGCCGCGCGGCCGTGCTCAAGCTTCCGCTCCGGGTGGAGGACATCGGTGGGTGTCTCAAGGCCGCCCAGGAGCTGATCGACACCGCCACGGAGGACGCGAAGCAGGTTTCCGAGGAGGTGGACGCCAAGGAGACGGAGGACATGAAGGCCGCGCTCGGCGCGGCTGCCGGAGGCCGGATGCCGCGCGGCACGGCCGGGGTGATGAAAGAGCTGGAGGACAAGCAGAAGCGCCGCAAGACCCGTACCCAGCGCGACAGCCTCGACCTCGCTCTCACCGATCTGACCGGCTTCTACCGCGACGTACTGGCGCTGCAGCTGGGCTCGCAGATCGCCCTCGCCAATGTCGATGTACGGGACGCACTCGACCGCGTCGCCGGGTCCTCGACGCCCGAGCGCACCCTGCGCCGGATCGAGGCGGTGATCGCCTGCCGCCGGGCGCTGGACCGCAATGTGGCGCCGCTGCTCGCGGTGGAGGCGATGACGATGGCTCTGCGCGCCGGCTGATCCCTCCGCACCTTGTTGCGCGCCGCCGATTCATCCGAATGGGTAACGAAACGGGCCGGTCGCCCCTTGAGGGCTACGCTCCGGGCATGGATACCAGGCGTCTGCTCCGTACCTTCGCCACCGTGCTCGGCACGACCGGCCTCCTCATCTCCGGCTGCAGCAAAGGCAGTTCGACGACGAGCGCGTCGGGCTCGACGTCCGCTGCGCCGGCGGCGCTCCGGCCGTACTACACGCAGCATCTGAACTGGCGGGACTGCGGCGTCTCGGGTTTCCAGTGCGCCACGATGAAGGCGCCCCGCGACTACCGGAAGCCGGACGGCGGCGACGTCAAGCTGGCCGTGTCCCGGAAGAAGGCCACCGGTCCGGGCAAGCGGATCGGCTCCTTGCTGGTGAATCCGGGCGGCCCCGGCGGCTCGGCCATCGGCTACCTCCAGAACTATGCGGCCCTCGGCTACCCGGCCCCGGTCCGAGCCCGCTACGACATGGTCGCCATCGACCCGCGCGGCGTCGCCCGCAGCGAGCCCGTCGAATGCCTCACCGGCCCGCAGATGGACGCCTACACCCAGGTCGACCAGACCCCCGACGACAGCACCGAGGTCTCGGAGCTGGGCACGGCCTTCGAGAAGTTCGCAGATGGCTGTGAGCAGCGCTCCGGCACGATCCTCCCGCATGTCTCCACCGTCGAGGGGGCCCGCGACATGGACATCCTGCGGGCCCTGCTCGGCGACGAGAAGCTGACGTACGTCGGGGCGTCGTACGGCACCTTCCTCGGTGCGACGTACGCCGAACTCTTCCCCGGCCGCACCGGCCGTCTCGTCCTCGACGGTGCGATGGACCCGTCGCTTCCGTCGCTGGAGATGAACCGCGACCAGACGGCGGGCTTCGAGACCGCGTTCCAGGCCTTCGCCGCGGACTGCGTGAAGAAGTCGGACTGCCCGCTCGGCACCACCTCCACCGCCGACGCCGCGACCCGCCTGAAGCAGCTCTTCACCGATCTCGACGCCAGGCCCATCCCCGCCGGCGACTCCCGCAAGCTCGGTGAGTCCCTCGCCACCACCGGTGTCATCGCCGCCATGTACGACGAGGGGACCTGGCCCCAGCTCCGCAGCGCCCTCGCCGGCGCCCGGGCGGGCGACGGGGCCGGTCTGCTCGCCCTGTCCGACAGCTACTACGAGCGCAAGCCGAACGGCACGTACGCGAACCTGATGTTCGCCAACGCCGCGGTGAACTGCCTGGACGCGCCCCCGGCCTTCACCGGCCCGGACGCCGTCGAGCAGGCCATCCCCGGCTTCGAGAAGGCCTCCCCGGTCTTCGGCAGGGCCTTCGCCTGGGCTGCCCTGAACTGCGCCCACTGGCCCGTTGCGCCCACCGGCACCGCGCACCGCATCACGGCGAAGGGCGCGTCCCCGATCGTCGTGGTCGGCACCACCCGTGATCCGGCGACCCCGTACAAGTGGGCCCAGTCCCTCGCCGCCCAGCTCTCCTCGGGCAGGCTCCTCACGTACGAGGGCGACGGTCACACCGCGTACGGCCGCGGCAGCCACTGCATCGACACGGCGATCAACACGTACCTCCTGGACGGCACCCCGCCGGCCGACGGTACGAAGTGCTCCTGACCTGCCGCGGCTCCCTCCACCCGCCTGACCTGCGCATTCGGCTCCGGAGGCGGGTGGTGCGGAGCACCCTCCGAAACTGTGTAAACTTAGCGACGCTGCTGCTCGCACCATAGTGCGACAGGGCGTGCCGCCTTAGCTCAGTTGGCCAGAGCAACGCACTCGTAATGCGTAGGTCTCGGGTTCGAATCCCGAAGGCGGCTCTGTAGAAGCCTCAGGACTCACTCGCCGTGACCTGGGGCTTTTGCTTTTGCCGGACACGGCGTCGGCGTCGGGTGCGGGTCGAGCGGCGGCCGGTGGTCCCAGTTGTGGTGGGGGTGACGTCGTCCGCCGGGGCGACCGCGGTGCAGGGGTTCACCGGTTCACGCAGGTGCCCGCGCACGCACGGTGGCCCGTCCGCCGGTCGCTGTGGCGACGACTCCCGGGCCGGGCGCCCGGCCGGATCGACCGGGGTCCGCGTCCTCCGCAACTCCTGCCGCCATGTCACCCAGCCGCGGCGGCCGAGCAGCGGGCGGTGTTCGCGGTGTTCGGTGCGGGCGGGGCGGGCCCGATCGTGCGACCTCGGGTGGGATCGGTTCGGCGGCGGACCGTGTGGTGGGGCAGGTCGCCTTCTTGCGACGTCGCATGGCATCCCATGGCGCCGGGGTGGCACCAGTTGGCGCCATCCGGTGCCGCTCGGTGCCATTTCGCACTCTCAGAAGCGCATGAGCATGCGTGGCGCCACAATTGCTCAGGTTGGTGCCAGTGTGTTTTCGCAGGTCAGGGCGATCGCGCTGGCGACCGACTCGGAAATGCCGCCTCGCGGCTTGCGTGTGGCGCCATTGTGGCGCCATGATGGCGTCATGGACCTCACCCCGTATGTCGATACCCTCCGCCGCGAACTTGCGGTGGCTGCCGAAGCCGGCGGCGACGAAGCCCGCGAGCTGGCCGAGAGGCTCACCGCTCCCCTGGAGTCGGCAACCCGGCTGACCATGCTCAACGTGCTCTCGGCCGCGATGGACGAGATCACCCGCGAACTCGCCCCCGGCTCGGTCGACGTACGGCTGCGCGGGCTCGACCCCGATTTCGTGGTGACACCGCCACCCGCCTACGGCGGCGCCCCCGCGGAGCCGGCCGCGCCCGTCGAAACGTTCAAGACCCCGGCCCCGGCCGATGGCGACGAGGGCGGCACCGCCCGCGTCAACCTGCGCCTGCCGGCCCACCTCAAGGCCCGCGCCGAGGAGGCCGCGACCCGCGAGGGACTGTCGGTCAACGCGTGGCTGGTGCGCGCCGTGTCGGCCGCGGTCGACGGCGGCACCCGGCCGCGTACGACGGAGAAGGCCCGGACCGTCGGACAGAGCTTCACGGGCTGGGTGCGCTGACCGCGCCCCCTGCCCGCACCACTTCACCCACACCACGTCCCACCAGCGGGGACAACCCAAAGACTCAAGAGGACGGGACAGCCATGCCTTCTTTCGACACTCCCGCACCGATCTCGGCCACGGCTCACGTGGAGGCCGGTTCCATCCAGTTCACCGCGGGCGACCGCCTCGACACCGTCGTCGAGGTGCAACCCCGCGACCCGAAGCGGGACCAGGACGTGCGGGCGGCCGACCAGACCGAGGTCACGTACGCGAGCGGCGTACTGACCGTCAGGACGCCCAAGTCCAATCTGTTCGGCCGCACCGGCACTGTCGACGTGACGGTCGAACTGCCCACAGGCTCGCGCGTCGACATGACTGGCGCCTGGGCCCAGGTGCTCGGCGAGGGCCGGCTCGGCGAGGTCCGCGTGAAGACCTCGTCCGGTGACGTCCGCCTCGACGCGACCGGCCCGCTGAAGCTGACCGCGTCGCACGGCTCGATCACCGTGGACCGGGTCGAGGGCATGGCCGAGATCACCACCAGCTCCGGCAGCCTGCGTGTCGGCCTCGTCGACGGCCCCGCCGTCCTGAAGAACTCGCACGGCACCACGACCGTCGGCGCCGCGACCGGCGAGCTGCGGGTGAGCGGCGCCAACGGCGACATCGAGATCCGGCGTGCCGAGGACTCGGTCACCGCCACCACCGCCCACGGCACCCTGCGTGTGGGCGAAGTGGCCGGTGGCACCGTCCAGTTGGAGACCTCCTACGGTGCCATCGAGGTCGGCGTCCGCGAGGGCACGGCCGCCTGGCTCGACGTCAGCTCGGGCTCCGGCCAGGTGCGCAACACGCTCACCGCGTCCGAGACCCCCGAGAAGACCGAGGGCACCGTCAAGGTCCGCGCCCGTACCCGGCACGGCAACATCGACATCCGCCGCGCCAAGGCCTGAGCGCCACATCCGCAATCGGCCCCATCCCCAACCCACTTCAGCCTTCGAGCGGAGGGCCCCATGCCTTCTCCTGTCATGTCCACGTCCATGCGGGCGGACGGTCACCCGTCGCCGGCTGCCGTCTCCACCGTCGGTCTGCGCAAGTCGTACGGAGACAAGACCGTCCTCGACGGCATCGATCTGCACATCCCGGCCGGGTCCGTGTTCGCGCTGCTCGGACCGAACGGCGCCGGCAAGACCACCGCTGTGAAGATCCTGTCCACGCTCATCACCGCCGACGGCGGGCAGGCCCAGGTCGCGGGCCACGACATCGCGACGTCCCCGGACGGGGTGCGTGCCGCGATCGGTGTCACCGGCCAGTTCTCCGCCGTCGACGGCCTGATCACCGGCGAGGAGAACATGCTCCTCATGGCGGACCTGCACC